>JAADYZ010000399.1 GCA_010092775.1 Chloroflexota bacterium | reverse complement strand
CTGGAACAAGACCAGCTTTCCACCCCGGAAATCCTCTATGGTGTGCGCGCTGTCTTCGTACTGCGCCACCGCGACCAGATGCAAACCCGCCGCCCTGGGCGCCCCCTCAAAGAGATTGACCATTTTGCCAACAGCATGTGCGATCAGGTCTTTGAAGAGGCGATCTTCATCCCGGAGAACGCCAACTCGGAGAGCATTCAGCACGCCATCCACGTGCTGAGCGAACGCCTACAGTGCGACTTGGATGTGGATTACGCCGTCATGCTGGCCGAACTTCTGAATCGGATGGAAGAAGAACGCCTGAATTAATCCCCTGAAGGCTGCTACAGTTATGCGTGTGGGGCAATCATGTTTTATTGGTGCGCTGTGGTCAACGTGAAAAGGCATCCCTCCACTGCCTGACCACAAGCGACAAGACCCGCAGCAATGGCTCGCCTTCCTTAGGCCCCTAGCTCCAACCGATACGAAGCCCAGGCGATGTCGTTCTCCCAGATTTTGATGGTCATGCGGTCGAGGGTGTCCGCCTGGATGGCCTCGGCCAGCGCTTCGCAGAAGATCCGTGTGAAGTGCTCGATGCTGGGGTTCAGCCCGGCAAACTCAGGCAGATCGTTGAGTAGTTCGTCCTTGTAGTGCTTGACCAGCTTCTCCAGGTTGCTCTCTACATCGACAATATCCACCAGATAGCCATGCTGATCGAGCCGACTGCCCTCTAACAAAACCTCAATCGCATAGTGGTGGGCGTGCTCGAAGTTCTCTTCGCCCCAATCTCCGCCGATCAGAAAATGCCGAGCGATGAAATCGCGCTTCACAGCCAATTGATACATGTTCGTCTCTCCAGAACTGTCATCGTTGTGCAGCAGATTAAAGCAAACAAGGGCGCTGCTGTGCAAGCCAAGCCGCTAAAAGAACTGCTGGGGATGGTATTCTCCGAAGACGCGGCGCAGGGCATGGGCGATCTCACCCAGGGTCACGTCGTTTTCGACAGCCTCGATGAACAAGGGCATCAGATTATCCGTCCCGGCGGCGGCGCTCTCAATCTGGCTGATCAGGCTGCTGGCGCGCTCCTGGTCACGCTCGGCGCGCAGTTGGGCCAGGCGATCACGCTGCTGCTGCTCAATGGCCGGATCCACTCGAAGTTGTTCGATCGGCAGGTCTTCTTCGCTGGTAAACTGATTGACTCCGACCACGACTTCCTCACCCGATTCAACTTGCTTCTGGAAGCGATAGGCCGCCTCTTGAATCTCGCGGTTGACGTAGCCCACCTCAATCGCCTTGAGCGCCCCGCCCAGGTCATCGATACGCTCGATGGTAGCCCAGGCTTGCTGCTCGATCTGATCGGTCAGCGATTCAATCAGGTAGGACCCGGCTAGCGGGTCAACCGAGTCCGCCACGCCGGACTCATGCGCGATGATCTGCTGGGTGCGCAGCGCCACCTGTACCGCCTGCTCGGTGGGAAGGGCCAGCGCTTCGTCCATGCTGTTGGTGTGCAGCGATTGCGTCCCGCCGAGCACTGCCGCCAGGGCCTGGATCGCCACGCGAACGACGTTGTTCTGGGGCTGCTGCGCCGTCAGGGTGCTGCCTCCGGTCTGGCTGTGGAAACGTAACTGCTGCGCCTTGGGATCGCTGGCCTTGAAGCGCTCCCGCATGATCCTGGCCCACATGCGGCGCGCTGACCGGAACTTGGCGATCTCTTCCAAAAAGTTGTTGTGCGCATTGAAGAAGAAAGACAACTGACGCGCAAAGGTATCGACATCCAACCCGGCCTTGAGGGCCTGATTGACATACTCGATGGCGTTAGCCAGGGTGAAAGCCACTTCCTGCGCAGCGGTTGACCCGGCCTCACGAATGTGATAGCCGCTGATGCTGATGGTATTCCAGCCGGGCACGTCCTTGGCACAATAGGCAAACAGATCGGTGATCAGGCGCATCGAGGGTTCGGGTGGATAGATGTAGGTTCCGCGTGCGATGTACTCCTTCAGGATGTCGTTTTGGACGGTGCCGCGCAGCTTCTTTGGCTCCACACCCTGCGCTTTGCCGACCGCCACATACATCGCTAGCAGAATTGTGGCAGGTGCATTGATGGTCATGGAGGTACTGACTTTATCGAGCGGAATACCCTGGAAGAGGGTCTTCATATCGTCCAGGGAAGAGATACTCACACCGACTTTGCCGACTTCGCCCAATGCCAGCGGATCATCAGCATCATAGCCGATCTGGGTGGGCAGATCGAAGGCCACACTCAGGCCGGTCTGGCCCTGTTCCAGCAAGAAACGGTAGCGCTGATTGCTGTCCTCAGCCGTTGAGTAGCCTGCATACTGGCGCATGGTCCACAGGCGACCGCGATACATGGTCGGATAGATGCCGCGTGTGAAGGGATATTCGCCGGGGAAGCCCAGCTTCTCGTCGTAGTCGGGGTCGGCGTCTTCAGGCAAATAGAGCCGCTCCGTTTCGACCTCTGGCGTGGAAGGTGTGAAGCGCTCCTTGCGCTCGCCAAAGCGCTCCAGCACCGGTCCGAGTGTCTCGTCTTCCCATTGTGTCTTGCGGTTGGATAGATCAGACATGTGGCTGTCCTTTACTGTTCGATTGATGCTAGTCTTGTGCGGCGTCGAGTTGAATCACGCCGTTTTCGTCAATTTGTCCGAGGGCTTGTCGCTCAACGATCCATTCTTCCAACGCGACACGGCCGGGCTGTGCCTCATCATGCGTCAGCCAACCGGACTGGCCCTCTGGCAGTTGGGTACCGTCCGGCAAAATGCAGCCAGAGAGGTTCAGCGCAGCACGCAACTGCTCGATTGAGAGGCCCTCTGCGCCTGCAAAATCCACCCGGCTGAGGTCAGCGCCCAGCAGCCGCGCGCCACGCAAATTCGCTCCGCTCAAGCGGGCCGCGAATAGGTTGGCGTGGTCAAGCTCGGCACGCAG
>JAADYZ010000398.1 GCA_010092775.1 Chloroflexota bacterium | reverse complement strand
GGCGTGTATTGGAACTGCCAGGTGGGGGCATTGCCCCCACTGAAGACCCACTCGCAGCCGCGCAGCGTGAACTGCTCGAAGAGACAGGCTATACTGCCCCAAAGTGGCAGCCACTCGGCGCTTACACGGTCGATGCCAACCGAGATTATGGCCGCTGCTACGGTTATCTAGCCTGGCACGCTCAGCAGAGCGCTGAACCGGACGACATGGACCTGGGGCAAGGTCGTGTTGTCCGGCTGCGGCCAGATGATCTGCGCAGACGTTGGCTGGCCGGAGACTTTCCGGTGCTGCCCTCGACGGCAATCATTGGCCTGGCGCTGGCCCATCTCGACAAACGGACGTTTGAGTCAAGCTGACGAATCCCTATGCTCTCTGCACCCACTGGCTTTCTCCGTAAATTCGACTTCGTTTTGATGGCGGCGGTCACGCTGCTGATTTTGCTGGGCATCATGATGATTGCCAGCGCGACGCGTGATGTGGCTAGCCTGGCCGACCGCACCCGCAGTCAGATACTGTTCAGCATCGTCGGGTTGGCTATTGTCTTGATCTTCTCGATTATTGATTATCGTCTGTGGACCAGCACCTATCTGTGGATCTACGGCGGCCTGGTCCTCTTTCTAGCCCTAGGTACGCTGTTGGGCGTCGAGGGTGAAGCGGGCTCGCAAAGCTGGATCAACTTAGGTATTGCGGGTTTTCAGCCTTCGGAATTGGCTAAAATCCTATTGATCATCGTATTGGCACAGCAGCTTGCTGTTAACGCTGATCGGATCGAAAGCTTGGGCACGATCATCGTTTCGCTCATCTTTGTGTCCATTCCAGCCTTTCTCATTTTCATTCAGCCAGACCTGGGTATTACCGTGCTGATCATGGCGGTGTGGTTTGTGATGGTCTGGTTTGCGGGGCTGCGTTGGGAACACGTGGCATTGTTTGTGGTAGTCGGGCTGGTGATGAGCCCGGTTATCTGGACCCAGATGGAAGACTACCAGCGTGCCCGTATCACGACCTTCATCGACCTTGACTCTGATCCGGATCAGGCGTTCAATATCCGCCAGGCGCTGACCGCGGTCGGCAATGGAAGTGTTAATGGCACGACAGTCTTTGGGCGTGGTTATATGCAGGGCTCACAGACCCAGCTTCGCTTTTTGCGTGTACGTCATACCGACTTCATTTTTGCCGTGATCGCTGAGGAACTAGGTTTCGTCGGTGCAGGTGCCGTCCTGTTCTTGATGGGTGTCGTCATCTTCAGAATCGTCAGGGCGGGGTCGCTTGCGCCAGATATGGCTGGCGCACTGATCTGTTATGGTGTGGCGATGGTGATTTTCTTCCAGACCCTCGTGTCCATTGGGATGAATGTGCGCCTCTTACCAGTGACTGGTCTGACCCTCCCATTCGTCAGTTCGGGCGGTAGTTCGCTCGTGACCTTGCTGATGGGGATTGGTCTGGTGCAGAGCGTGCTGCTCCGTCAGGACCCTCGCGAGGCACTAACGACCGGGGGCACGATCGGCAATGGCGGTTACGGGCTGAGTACGGCTGCGCGGCTTCAATTGGAAAGCTCGCGATCCTTGCAGCAGCGCTAAAACGCCCAGCATTGTCACAGCCCCCCATACCGTTGTCCCCATCGCCAGATGAAGAATGCGCCATAGGGTTGGTAGATGCAGCCACACCTGCACGGCACCGATAATAATCTGCGCGACGAAAGCGCCAGCCAAGATAGCCGTCCATAGTTGCGCGCCACGTAGCTCACTCCGCAAGCGCCAGGACATCACAACCGCTGCTACAATCAATATGGATACTGCGGCCACAAGATAACGGTGGCTCATTTGAATCCAGATCAAAGGGTTGGCGTTCGCCGGGGGCAGCAAGCCCCCATGACACAAGGGCCAATCTGGGCAGGCATAAGAAGCCCGACTGCCAACGACCAATGCACCGCTCATCAGGAGGAGAAAGGTCGCCCCAAGAGTCGCCAGCAAGACGCGCTGGTATCCGCGCGGAAGGCGCAGGGGGGACGGCTCAAACTGAGCATAGTGGAAGGCGGCGGCTGTGATGGTCAGGCTGAAGCTCAAGATGATCAAAGCCATCCCGAGGTGAACGGCAACGGATATCGGCTCCAACTCGCTGGCGACGACCAGGGCACCCAAGGGGACCTGAACCACGAGCAGGCTCAGGATGCCTGCGGCGGGGAGTACAATCGCATCCAGGTGGCGATACTTACGCCAACTCACGAAGACGGTCGCGATGATCAGCAGGCCGCCGACCGCCGCCACAAAGCGATGAGCGAATTCGATCCAGGCCGTGACTTCGGCTGGTGGCAAAACCTGCCCGTAGCACAGCGGCCAATCTGGGCAGCCTAATCCGGAACCGGTCGCCCGGACCAAACCGCCGACAACCATCAACGTAAAGATCGTCCCACTGGTCACTATGGCCAAGCGTTGGAACGAGCGATCCGGCAAAACCGGTGATTGTACTGGAGACGTCATGATCTCAAACCTGGGGAAACTTATTCTGTGCAATAATTCACACGGAATTGTATCTTATCCATTGGCAGAATGGCCGCGTCTTTTCACGCATACGGGGCAACTGAGCGAGGCATAAGATAAACTAGAAGCAATATGTGGACCTTGAGGAGAGAAGGTGATGACAGAGACATCAAGCATGCCAGTGCGAGTGCGTTTTGCGCCTAGCCCAACCGGCTTTTTGCACATCGGGGGAGCCCGGACAGCGCTATTCAACTGGCTGTTTGCCCGCAAGCACAATGGGGCCTTTATTCTGCGAATTGAAGACACCGACCAGTCGCGCTATGTGGCTGAAGCGGAAGATGACTTTAAGGACGGTCTGCGTTGGTTGGGTATGCAGTGGGACGAAGGACCGGAAGTTGGCGGCCCACATGGCCCCTATCGCCAGTCTGAACGGACAGAGCTGTATCAGAAGTGGGTCAACTGGCTGATCGAAAACGACAGCGCCTATCGCTGCAACATGACTGGCGATGAGTTGGCCGCTCTGCGTGAGCAGCAAAAGAAGCTGGGCCTCAAACCAGGCTATGATCGGCGCAACCGCGACAAGAAGCTTGGCCCTGATATTGGCCCGCATGTGGTGCGCTTCAAAATGCCTCTTGATGGCCAAACGGTTGTACACGACGAGATTCGCGGTGACATTGTCTTTGAGAACGCCGACCTGCCCGATTTAGTCTTGCTGAAATCAGACGGCCTACCGACTTATCATCTGGCCAATGTCGTAGACGATCATGCCATGCAAATCAGCCATATTTTGCGGGCTGACGAATGGATTCCGACGGCCCCGCTGCATGCCCAGCTTTATCGGGCTTTTGGCTGGGAGATGCCAAAGATCGCCCACCTACCCGTCATCTTAAGCCCGACGGGCAAAGGCAAACTCAGCAAGCGTGATCAAGCCTTTCAGGAGGGGGGTAAGCAAGTCTTGGTGCAGGTGCGTGAGTTCAGAAGGGCTGGCTACCTTCCAGAAGCAGTCGTGAACTTCCTGACCAACGTTGGTTGGGCCTCTGGCGACGACAGCGAAGTCTTTAGCCCTCAAGCAGCAATGGCACGCTTTGAACTCAAGGACATCAATCCGGCAGGGAGCAAGCTGCCCTATGACAAGCTGGAGTGGTTGAACGGCGTTTACATACGCGAGAAGCTGAGCGAGACTGAACTGGCTGACCGGCTTGTGCCCGTTCTGGAAGAGGCTGGACTCACCGTTGATCGAACAGTGCTGGAAAAGGTCGTGCCACTGATCACGGAGCGAATGAAGACGCTCAATGATGCGATCGAGAAAGTGGCCTTTTTGTTTGGCGACACCGTGACGGTCAATCCAGAGGATTTGATCCAAAAGAAGATGGATGAGGAAAGCACCGTTAAAGCACTAGAAGCAGCCCTTCAGGCTTTGTCTGCGCTAGAGACGTTCGATCATGAAACACAAGAAGCCGCCATGCGTGACTTGGTTGATGAGCTGGGGATCAAGACAGGGCAGCTCTTTGGCACCCTGCGTGTCGCTGTGACCGGGCAGCGTGTCTCTCCGCCGCTGTTTGAGACGATGGAGATCATTGGGCAGGAAACCGTCTTGGAGCGCATCCAGGCCGCGATCGCAATGCTCCAACCTGCCTAAGCTCCACCGAGTGGGGGTGTATTGACCTCGCCCCCACTCCTGAGCTTCCGTTCTAGGCGCTCCAGGCGGTGGGTGAGCGTTTCGAGTGCACGCACGCGTTCGAAGCCCTGGCGCCAGCTTTCCACCCAGGCGATTCCAGCCGCCGTCCAGTCGCGCGCGCTGGATAAATCGTCTGCATGCCACTCATAGTACTTGGCGATTTCCTCAAACGGCTTGGGATCAATCTTCAGGTCGGCCATGTCCTGCCAGAGGGGCAGCGCCTCGCTCCGGTTGTCAAAGCGCTTGAGCAGGTCCGCCCACTGATCGAGGCATTCATAGCGCAAGTCGGCGGTTGGGGCGTCTGCTGCGGCTGAAGCAAAAGCCGCCAGCGCTTCCGGTACCATATCGCGCGATGTAAACCAACGGGCCAAGCTCAATCGGTCAGAGACTGGCAATAGTGGATTGGCTGGTTCAGCGTAAGTGCGACTCAGTTGTACTCCCAGGGTCACCATAGACAGAATGTCTTGGCGATTGTGGTAAAGCACCCGCAGCATATCGGTCGCATCACGGCTGCGCACATACTCGGCGTACATCTGGGGAATCTGCCAGCCGGGGACATCTTCATGAGAGCGAGCCAAACCTAGAATATGGTCTTCTAGCGATCCGAGCGAACAAGAGGGTAAGCGCCTCCGCCAGAGGCGGCGGGCAGGCGGAAGCAAATCGAGATGTGGCAGGCGGTTCAAATGATAGTCAATACCAGCCAGGGCAAAGCGATGCGTCAGTAAGCGCAGATCGAAGCCACGCCCATTGAACGTCACCAACGTGCGATCGGGTGTCAGGGTTTCGGCCAGGTGGAGCAGCATTGCATCTTCTTCAGCGGGATTTCGCAAGAAGTACTGTCGCACAACAAACTGATCCCGACCTTCAAAATAGCCAAGGCCCACCATAAAAGCCAGCGAACTGCCATCCAGACCGGTCGTCTCGGTATCCAGGAAGATCGCGTTCTCAAGCGGATGGTCGGCAAAAGCAGCGTTCTCTGCCAGGTGGGCCAGCCAATGAGGATCAGCCGCGAACCAATCGGCCAGCGCTAGGTGCCCCTGAATGTGCTCCCCGGGCAAGCTTTCCATGACGACATAGACACTGCCTGCCACCGTCTTGAGCGTCTCACCATTGGTGAGGCGGGCGATGTCTTGTCGCAGCGCCGAAGCCGATGTGGGCGGTGGAGGGACCGCCGCACGATCGACCCGGCTGGTCTGCTGACCTTGCATGCGACGGAGGCGCCGTCGCAAGGATTGCATCGTATTGGGTGACCACTGCTGTGATCGACGATCATTGGGTGGTGTTGAGTCTTCCATGATGTTGTGCTAAGTGCAAATTGCCTCGAACCTCGCTTTTGCGTATTATCTTAGGGAACCTTTCTAAGCCCGTCAAGGCTAGGAGCCCTAAAGCATGGACAATTTTCAATTAGTATGGTTGGTTCCATTTGCAACCTGGCATTGGACCACCATATTCAACTATGGCATTATCTTGATCTGCTTATTCCTCGTCGTTGGTACCAGTGGTGACGTCCCGATTTTGTTTCTGGTCGGGGTGGCGCTTGTCGCTTTTGCAGGTGCGGCAAACCTCTATAGCAATTTGTTCGCGGCGCCCCTGTTTCTCATCTTCGTGATTCGGACAATTATGCTAGCCGGGTCCTTAGCCTTAGCAGGGCTTGCACCAACCGAAGAAACAAGAGGTATCGCGATTGTGATGAATCTATTTACGTTCCCAATCTTCGTGATGCTTATCATCAACTGCTTCCTGCCGGGTTTCATCCAAGACCCCCGTGTGCTCGGGTGCTAAGTGCAGGTCGTCAGTTAGGCATGCTGAAAGGTAAATCACGCCCCATCGAATGTGATGGGGTGTGGGATGTTACGATGACTTGGTGGGGACCTGTTCGTAAACGGGCTGATTCCAGTGACGGTACTTGTCGACCCGACCAGTCACAACCTTGAAGTACAAATCGCGCAAGTCTTGCACAATCGGCCCCATCTTGCCATCGGCGATCGGGCGGCGGTCAACACTGGTTACTGCGGCAATTTGCACACCTGTACCGCAGAAAAAGACCTCATCCGCGAGGTACACTTCGCTGCGATCGATGTCCCGCTCAACAACCTCAAGCTTGAGTTCCTCACGCATCAGGTGCATCAGGGTGCGCCGGGTAATGCCTTCAAGGATGTTGGCAGTGACCGGAGGTGTGTAAACGACCCCTTTGCGCACCACAAACACGTTCTCGGCGCTGCCTTCCGCCAGATGCCCATCTTGATTCAGGACGATGGCTTCATCGTAACCTGCACGCTCTGCGTCGGTTTTGATGAAAGCGGAGTTGATATAGGCTCCGGTAATCTTGCCACGCGCCGGGATCATCGTATCATCAATCCGTCGCCACGATGAAAAGGTGACCGCCGTGCCTTCTTCATTAGAGACATACTGCCCAAAAGGCAGTGAGAAAATGGCCACTGCATAATCCAGCCCATGCAGGCGAACCCCGATTCGTTCACTCGAGATATAGGCTAGAGGGCGGATGTAGACGTTCTCTCGCCAGGCTTCAGTGCGAAGCAGTTCCATCAATACCTCGATCAAATGCTCTGGTGTCTCATCGACTTCGAAGGAGAGCAGGCGGGCTGAGTCGAGGAAGCGTATAAAGTGGTCCTGTGGACGGAAGACAAACATTTGCTCTTCGTCTTCATTCCAATAACCACGTATGCCGCCGAAGACACCAGTTCCATAGTTGAATGTATGGTTCAGAATGCTGACATTGGCTTCTTCAAATGGCACGATGTCACCACCGAAGTAAGCATACTTGGGTCGCGAAGTAGACATAGATTACCCTTTCTAAACTAAGCATTGAGATGCGCATGCCCAAAACCGGGGGCATGCCCTTCGATCGAAGTTACGGCTTAGAGATGTCTCGGTGTGTGGCAGAGACGGTTCGCGAAGGTGTCTTGGAACTATATCTAATCTTATAAAAGAAAAGGCGCTTCGGCAACCGCCGAAGCGCCACATTGTTATAGGATCATACTGCTAGGGGTTACCCTCGCCGCTGTCTTCGCCGCCATCATCGGACGGTGGGGGTGTCGGCTGAGGTGTCGGAGAGGGCGTCGGTACCGGGATGGTTTCGCCGCCACTGGCTTCGAGCAACTGCTGCAAGTCAAACAGGAAGGGACTGTTGCTCGGTATGATGATCAGATTGACGTTTTCACCCAATTCATTGATGTACTGCCATTGGATGAGGTTCGGATTGTCCTCAAGGATCGAGTTGATTAAGGCCAGCCCTTCTGCCTCGGCTTCCGCGCGGATCACGATGGCGTCCGCTTCACCCTGGGCGTTAATCACGACGGCGTCCGCCTCACCTTGAGCCTCAACACGAGCCTGTTCGGCGGTTTGCTCAGCCTGCTGCACAAGGAAGACGGCACGCTGTGCTTCCTGCTCAGCGATTTGCCGCTGCTCAATCGCGTTGGTGAACTCGGGCGAGAAGGTCAGGTTCCGTACCAGGATGTCGCTGAGGATAAAGCCTTCGGCTTGTAGTTTGGTGTTCAACTGATCGAAGATGTCTGCTTCGAGAGCGGCGCGACCACCCGCATAGATGTCTTCAGCACCGAAATTCGACACCGCGTCGCGCACTTCCGAGCGGGTCTGTGGCACGATAAACGCTTGCGGGAAGGATTGGCGCCAGTCTCGATGGATGCGGTTAATCTCTATCGGATTGACACGGAAGATCACCGTCACGTCGATAAGCACTTCCTGACCATCACTTGAGCGAGCGGTGATGGCTCCAGCGACGCGATTGTCACCTTCTGAGTCGGCCATCGTCACGCTGCGCTGGGCAGTGCTATAAAGCTCCACCTGGTCGATGAAAGGGACCACCCAGTTTAGGCCAGCCTGGAGCGGCTCGCGGAGCGAGGCTTCACCCCGCCCAGTCTGACGGAACACAACACCGACCTGGTCGGGTTGAACCAGGACCAATCCCGCATTCAAAGGGCCCAGGATGAGGGTGCCAACCACACCGACCACCGCCACGATGACTCCGGGCTGCGCTTTGCGTCCGCGGGAGGTGTTGACAACAGCTAGGCCGACACCAGCAAAGATGGCTGCCACAAAGAGGAAAATTACAAAGCCGAGAACGGCTGTTACTGTCATGGGGTTACAAACTCCTTCTGTCTACGGGTCAAGTCTCTCCCGATGATTTCCACCATTCCAAGGGATTATAGCGGACAAAAGAGGATTTCCCCCACCCCAGTTAGTGGGCCTTGGCCTTGGGAAGCCAGACTGCCAAGCGGATCGCGGTGCTTGTCATGGGGCTTTCGGAACTGGTATGATCCCCTCATGCTATCTGAGCTTGGCCAAATTGGCCCCATTGTCCTCCGCACCTATTCGCTGATTTTGTCATTGAGCATCGTCTTGAGTCTAGCTCTACTCGCCTGGCAGGGGCAGCGTCAGGAAGATGCAGCACTTGCCTGGTTAGACTCTGGATTAGCTGGTGTGCTCCTCGGTTTGATTGGTGCGCGCGCCTTACATGTCACCTTGTTTTGGTCCTACTTTGTGGACCATCAAAATGAGATTTGGCAGATCTGGCGTGGAGGCTTGAATTGGCATGGTGCCCTTATCGGAGGCTTGGTTGGGGTGGCTCTCATGGCTAACCTGCGCAAGGCATCGATGGCGCGCATCACGGATGTCTTGGCCTTTCTACTGCCTATTGGTGGACTTTTCATTCACCTAGGCTGTCTCTCGACGCGCTGCGGCCATGGACAGGAGGTTGGGCGACTTGTCGACCCAAGCGGCCTAATTGTGATGGAACTACCAGACTTCTATGGTGTGATTGCGCCGCGCATCGCAAGCCAGCTTTACGGCATGATCCTGTCGGCTATCGTCCTGGGCATTGCGATTGCCCTGGCTTTGATGATCCGCCGGGAGGGTCTACGCCTGTGGCCGATTGTGTCCCTGTTGGGGCTGGGGGCTTTCGCCATCGGGTTCACGCGGGGCGATCCCATCTTCTTTTGGGGAACGCTGCGAGCCGATCAGGTGTTTGACTTGGTGATTGTCGGGCTAGGTGTAGTCAGCTTCATTATTGCCCTTGTCCTCCCAGCGCCTAAAGGCCAACTTCGATCTTCACGACCAAGCAGAGAAGCCTCTGCTTAGCTTTGGAATACGGAATGAGTCAATGCGCTTCACATTAGGATTGATGCAGACGAATACGGTCCTTGGAGACCTACAAGCGAATCTAGATACCCACTTATCAGCGATCGATGTCGCCCGACAACAAGGTGTCGATTTACTTTGTTTTCCGGAGCTATCGCTCACCGGCTATTACCTCAAAGACCTGGCGGGTGAGGTGGCTTTACGCCCAGACCCATCCGACCCAGTTTTCAGTCCCTTGTTGCAAGCCAGTCGGGACCTAGATTTGGTGGTGGGTTTTGTAGATCAACATCCGCGCCACCATTATATGATCGCTTCAGCCTACCTAAGCGAAGGGCGGATCGCCCACATTCATCACAAGTGCTATCTGCCGACCTATGGCATTTTCGATGAAGGGCGGCACTTTGCGGCAGGAAATCGCGTGCAGGCTTTCGACACACGCTTCGGGCGGGTCGGCATGTTGAACTGTGAAGATTTCTGGCATGCCAGTATGCCCTATTTGTTATGGGCTGATGGCGCTGAGTTGCTGCTGTTGATGTCGGCTAGCCCGGCTCGTGGTATGTCTAGCGCCGACCGATTTGGCAGTTCGGCTTGGGTTGAGCATGTGTCTAAGGCCTACGCGAATCTCTTTTCTGTCTATGTCGCCCACACTAACCGGGTTGGTTTGGAGGATGGATTGGCTTTCTGGGGAGGATCGCTGCTGTTTGACCCGGACGGAGAACAAGTGGCTCAGGCTCCACTGTGGGATGAAGCCTTGGTGACAGCCGAGGTTGACTTGAGCCAGATACGCCGCACTCGTCTGCGCCTTCCGCTGCTGCGTGATGAGCGCTTTGATCTAACGGCTGCGACACTCGCTCAGATTATTGATAAGCAGGAAGAGGCTTATGGTCACCCCGTCTAAATCGCTCGAATTGAATCTGATGCGGGAGAAGCTTCAGATCAACACGAGCCTGGTGCGTGAGGTCTTGCTGCGCTTCATCCACGACGAAGTCACCCGCACCGGCCTCACCAAGGGGATTGTAGGGCTATCGGGTGGCATCGATTCCTCACTCATTGCCTATCTAGCTGCCGAGGCTCTCGGCCCTGCCAGTGTGCTGGGCGTCCGGATGCCTTACCGTCGTTCATCACAGGAAAGCCTCGACCATGCACAATTGGTTACTGACGCGCTCGGAATTCAACAGGAGACGGTCGACATCACACCAATGGTCGATCCGCTGATTGAGCGTTTCCCCGAGATGGACCAGGTGCGTTCAGGTAATATCATGTCGCGACAGCGCATGATCATTTTGTATGATCAGTCGGCTGCCTTTGGTGGATTGGTGATCGGCACCAGTAACAAGACGGAAGCCTTGCTGGGCTATTCAACCCTGTTTGGCGATAGCGCAGCGGCTATGCAGCCCATCGCTGATCTGTACAAAATGCAGGTTCGACAATTGGCCAGGGAAATGGGCGTACCACCAGAGATTATCAACAAGCCGCCCTCAGCAGATTTGTGGCCTGGCCAAACGGACGAGGACGAAATTGGCTTCAGTTATGACAATGCCGATCAGCTCTTGTTTGCCATCATCGACCTACGCTATTCGCCTGAAGAGGCCGTTAAGATGGGATTCCCACAGGCCTTTGTTGAGCGGGTTTTAACGCTCGTCCGTCGCTCCCACTACAAGCGCCGAATGCCGATCATTGCCAAGCTCTCAAACCGCAGCATCGGCCATGACTTCCTCTATCTGCGTGACTGGGGTACATGAAATTTTGTACGATAATAATCTGTTATATTAAGATTTTCGCTGCTTTTTGGGCTTACTTGACGCTTTCCCTACGGAAAAGCACCGGACTATTGGTGGAGCTTAACTCGCTCTTAAAAGAACTTTGCCCGTCACTTAAAGCGGTGTCGTTAATTTCGTTAGCAGGTATGTATCCGCATACCACGCTTTAGGACAACACATTCCAAGTGAGGAGAACCTATGCGTTTGAATAAGTTGGTTTTAGTTCTGCCGCTTTTGCTAGTGGCAATGCTGTTCGTGGCGTGTGCTCCCGCCGCTGAACCTGCTCCTGCTGAAGAAGAAGCAGAAGCAGAAGAAGAAGAGCCCATGGAAGAAGAAGAGTCCATGGAAGAAGAAGAGTCCATGGAAGAAGAAGAGCCCATGGAAGAAGAGATGATGGAGCTTGAAGGCGACGTCATCATCGATGGTTCGAGCACCGTTGAGCCGATCATGCTGGCCCTGGCCGAGCAGATCGCTGGTGTTGAGC
>JAADYZ010000397.1 GCA_010092775.1 Chloroflexota bacterium | reverse complement strand
GTCTTTCACTAGCAATGGTCGCACAACAGGTCATGGCATTGATCCCGGTGTTGTTCGTCACGGTCTTTTTTTTCACCAACGACAGTCTGATCACCGTCGCTATCGCCACGATTTTCACCGTAATCGTACTGAATATGTACGGCTTTATGATCCGCGCGACGGCGGTGCAGGTCGCCCAGAATGTGGAGTTCTTCCGGGCACTGGCCATTCTCTCGGTGACAAATGGCTTCCTTGGCTTCTTAGCTGTGGGAGCCGCGTACCTGATCTTTTCGGTACTCGCGTCGTTGAGCTTCTAGGCTATTCCTCAATCACGCCTTTGATCCGTCGCCACGCATAGCGTAAGGCCCGCATTATGGGGCTGTCATATATGGGTTGGGTCGGGGCTGGTGGATGATAAAGCTGAGGCACAAGGCGGCAGTGCGACAGGATAAAACGGGCGGCTTCTTCCACGTCGCGGGCAACGAGCGCCCGTGTGTCTTCATCATAGGCGAACACATAATGCCGCCAAACTTGGGCTACATGCCGTTCCCATGCCTCTTGCATCGGTTGGGTGAATCCCTCGTGTGCAGCATGTTCAATCAAGGGGCCGACCTCAGCGAGTGTGCCTGGCTCGTAAACACAGCCCTTCTCGGAAAGCTGATTGCGCCCTAACAGCACGACCGCTTTCCGATGGATCAAGCCCAGATAACTAACCTGCGACAGGATCGTGGTGGTCACATCACTTTGCTCGATGCACTCGAAAATGTTGGCGCCAATCACATCATGGACGCGTGGCAGGCGGGCCGGAGGACTCTCCTGGTAGCGATCGGCCAAGTTTGGATGCGGTTTGAAGAGGACCTGCCAGTTGTGGATTTCTGCAAGTTGGGAGAGGTGCTGAAGGGCATCCAGAGTGTGACGGTAGAGCGGTGAATGCAGCTCTGACTCCGGCAGCCAGTTGGGCCACAGGCCAGAGCGATAGTCGTTCTGCCCGGCGTAGAAGACGATTGTTTGACTTTGCGCTTTAAAAGGTCGCACCAGTTCTGTGATGCGCCCGGCCTGATCCTGTGATTTGCGGGTGACCTGGTTGCTGCGAGCGAAGTCGAGATAGTGTCGTGCCTGAGCCAGATCATCTTCTGTCACGGGGAGGGCCAAGGTGCGCTCGCTCTCCTGCGCAAGCCAGCTTTCACCCATGACCCCGCCCGCTTCAAAGACGATGCTGCCGGGCATCACCCCCTCATGGACGAACAACACAGGTAAGTCTACTTCCTCGCAAAGATGGCGCGTTACCCGATGGATGCCCGTGAAAGGGTCCCATAGGATGCAGACACGTGGTTTCTCATCCCTCAGATATTGTCTAAAGAAGCGGCTGAACTCCCACAGTGCGGCCAGGGTGCGGTCAGGGTCGGTCTCTAGAACCTCAGCCTCGAGCTCAGCCGCCTGGTAGTAGACATCTGGCAAGGGCCCAATCTCCGGCGCCTGCTGGCGAAACAGCTCGATGTTCGGCCCCCAGAATATATCTCGCGGCACATGAACGATCGCCAGACTGGTCTCGACGTTCAATGGAGCCGAGTTCAGGATGACGATCCGATAATTGAAGCGGGCCAGATAGCGATCCAGCCGCTCGAAGTAGGCGACCTTTTTGTCCGTCAGGATGGTCGAGATCAGGATGGTGTGAATCCGCGTTTGCTGAGTGAAGGGTGCAGCAGGGGGGATCAATAAATCAGTGGTTGGTAAGTCCGCGCGGGTGGCCTGGCTGGTTGATCGGGCCGGGCGGCTGAGCGTTTCATCAATGATTGGAGTCAACCGCTCGATGAAGGCTTCGAAGCGTGCCAGATTCTCAACTTTTGGGGGTGGCACGGCTCGTTCTAGTGGGTTGGAAAGCAAATCGACCACTGCCGATTGCAAGGTTGGGATGTCGTCCGGCGGCAAGTAAACCAGACCGTCACCGTTTACCTCACGCAGTACGGGTAGATCAAAGGCGACACAGGGGACACCACAATACTGTGCCTCAATCGGTGGGATGCCATAGCCTTCGAAGCGCGTCAGGAAGAGCAACATAGCCGACTGCTTGAGATGTTGGAACTTCTCCCGATCGCTGAGCAGGATCAGCGGTTCGAGGGTAATGCCGAGATCATAGGCACGACCCCGCAGCCGGTCAAAAGCCTCCGTAGTGCGTCCGCGACCGATTAATACGCTGATCGTAGTCCCCGCCAACTCAGGGATCAGCAGCGCGTCGAGCAAATCTCCACCCTTATGGGCTTGATGCAGCCGGGTGCTGACCATGATGCGTTGTGGATCGTACTTGGCCTCTACCGCATCTGCGACACGGCTGTTGATCGCTGGGTAGCAATAGCGAAAGAGCGCGGAAGATGGAGCGTTAACATATTCAGCCTGGGCATATCGATCACCCTCACCGGAGATCGATAGAATCAGGTCGGCTTCAGCAGCCAGATTGAAGTGCAGTTGGTTGGCCGCTGAGTCCTGATAACCTGGCATGAGCGCATTGACCCAATTGGGCGTCTCGAAACTGAGTAAGGCTAAGCGTGCCTGATGCGTGTTCACTGTGTTATAGCTCTGCCGATAGAGCTGAAAGATTCGACGCCGATCATTGTCCCGCTGAGGCAGCAGCGAGGGCACTTGGATCACCAGGTCAACCTGATCAATGGTCGCCTCAAAGCTGGTCGAGACAATAAGACGGATACGATGGTGGGCTGGATAAGCGCGAAAATCGTCGTAGAAGATGGGGCGGTTATCCGTCACAAAACTGACCTGATGCCCTGCTTCGGCCAGGGCTTCGGCCATCATCCAGGCGTGATAGCGCCCCCCCGAAAAGACGGCCTTACTGTTCCGGGCAAAGAAAACGATATGAGCCATAGCGATCCCTTGCTAATGGGTTGAAGGTGACCAGGGACGATATTGGTCGAGCAGTGTATCTTGTGCCATTCGCATGGACTGCCACTCTGGAAGTTGCTTTGCCCAGTTAAGAAGCGGCTGACGAAGTACACGCAGCAGGCGGCGTGGGAGGGTCATCCAGCGATAAGGCCAGCCTGTCAATCGCTCGATTAGTAACGATTCTAAAAAGATCGCTTCGGCTAAGCTCAGCTTCTTGCGCCAGGCCAAAAGGTCCGGCTGGTGGTCTAGGCGGCTGTTGTTGGCCTTGTGGGCTTCATGCGGGAGGACAATCGCCTGGGCCACGGCCTCAAAGCGATCAGCACTCACCGGTTCAAAAGACAGCCTCAGGAACTCGCAGAGTTCGCCCAATGCAGCGTCGCGATTGTCAAGGAGCTGCTCGAAATAGATCAGTCGGGTTTGCCCAGGATGGCGAGCCAAAGCGGCATGGGCGCTGTTAAAGGCATCCAGCACATATCTGGCCTGTTTGGCCAAATAGCTATAGCGCTCCTGTTGAGTCAGGTCTGGCAAGTAGCCCAACATCGATGTGGCGATTGCGCGAGGATCGCGCAGCAGAACAATGAAACGGGCACTTGGGAAGGTCTCGATCAGCTCATCAATATAGCGTAAGTGAGCAGGGGTCTTTTCAAGTAGCAGCTTCAGTTCGGACTGAGTTCGCTGGCCCATCTGGCTGAGCAGGGCGACAAAAAGGCCTGGGTGATCATGTTGCTTGAAGGCGTCAGCCAGATCGTCCCAATCCAAATCCGTTGATTGATCACCGAACATGATGCTTGTGATAGCTTGCTGAATGTCTGTAAAGCTAGGTTGGGCGACCTGCTCCAGATAAGGCAAAATGCGCGAGAAGTAGTGCGTCTCTGGCCCTGTGCCGACGCCAGGCATGCAGGCCAAGAGGGTTTGCACATAAGTCGTCCCTGAGCGACGGGGCCCCACAATGAAGGCCAGCGGGGGATGATCTTCCTTAGCGGCCATGAGATGGGGTTTGGCGAGCCACATAGACTACCGGGATTTGATAGGCGACACCGAAATCACGTGGGCTGTCCATCCAGAAGCTGTCGCAATAGGTATGATGTGCGTAGGTACTTTTGTGAGACGGCGTGAGCAGAGTCACATTGATCCAATAAGTGCCAGACTTAAGATAGGTCGGGCCTAGCGTGACCTTGAAGGTGGACTGCCCAGCGGGCAGCGGCCCGATATACTCCGCCACATCGCGCTGTGCTTGGAGCGTATCGCTCTCGGCCAGCGAGATCACACAGGCACCCAACTCGATGGGTTGACTCGTTTCGATGCTCAGTTCGAGTTCGAGGTTCTCACCATAACTAAGGTGCTTCGTGATGACCTGACAATCGAGTTGGGTTACCTCATCCCCGGTAACGAGTTGGCCTTCATACTCGCGATCAGTGAGCTGCACGTATTGATCGATCGTTTGATCAGTCGGTCCGAGGAACTGCATCTCACCCTTTTGCAGCAGCATACTCCGATCGCAGACACGGGCCATGTCCGTCATGTTGTGGCTGACGAACACAACCGCCGCATGCTCCAGAATTTCGCCAATGCGCTTAATCGACTTAGCACGGAAGCTGCGATCTCCAACCGACAACACTTCATCGATCAACAGTACATCGGGTTTGATAGCCGTCGCAATCGAGAAGCCCAACCGCACCCGCATCCCGGAGGAATAGGCGTTCACGGGCATATCCAAGAATTCGCCAATTTCGGCTAAACTCACGATGTCGTCAAACTTCTCATCAATTTCCTGGCGCGTCAGGCCCAGAATGGTGCCGTTCAGATAGGTATTCTCGCGGCCTGTGAAATGGGGATGGAAGCCTGCGCCGACCGCGATCAGAGCACCAACACGGCCCTTGATCATGATCTCGCCTTTGTCTGGCGGGAAGATGCCTGCGAGCAGGCGCAGCAACGTAGTTTTACCAGACCCATTCACGCCAATCAAGCCAAGGGTTTCGCCGCGCCGCAGTTCAAAGCTGACATCTTTCAGCGCCCAGAATTCGTTTTGGCGCAGGGTGGTGGTATCGGGCTTGATGCCCAAGAAGCTGCGCGAGAGATCCAGCAGGCCATAGACCATGCTGCGCCGCAAGGTCTTGGTGAACTTCTTCCAGACGCCACGAGCCGCGATGACCACTTCGCCAGTTGACGGTGACACGACGGGGGGGGCCGCGACGGCCTTGCGTTCGGTTGGTGCGACGAGGTCAGAGGCCAGCAGATCATCCGCTGAACAATTTTGTCTTCGGATACAAAGAAGATACGCCAGGACACCATGAAAACGATCAGCGATAAGCCCGCACAGATGGCGAAACCCAGATTGTCGTACAACCGACCGTAGATCATGATGTCTCGCACAGAGCAGACAAGATAGGTCAGCGGGTTCCAGCGAATAAGCGTCTGGATCAACTCACTGTCAATATCGGAGGAGTAGATGATTGGGGTCAGGTAAAGCAGCAAGCCCAAACCACGGGTGACGATCTGGTCAAAGTCAATCGACAAGACGGTGACCATGGAGGTGAGCAAGCCGATCCCACCGCCCAGCAGAAAGAGCGGCAGCGCGACCAAAGGTAGAAAGATGGTCTGCCAACTGGGGATCACGCCGAAGGCCAGCAGGACAATGATGTTCAGCACAAAGGCTATGGAAAAATTAGCCAGG
>JAADYZ010000396.1 GCA_010092775.1 Chloroflexota bacterium | reverse complement strand
CTGTAGCAGGCATACTATCTCCCGGTAGGTGCTGAGGAAGTTAAGTGTGGCGCGGTCAGGGAAATCGCCCAAGCCCTGGTTGAATACTAGCAGCCGATCGATAGGACTTTCAACCGCAGACTTACACCTGGCCCTGTTCAGGGGCTAATCTGTGCTGGGTCTGGAATCGCCATCCGAAGTCTGGCTGATGGCAGTCACCAAGCGCTCGACGCTGAAAGTGATCATATCAAAGCCCTGGCGGGCCTCGCTGGGCGACAGACTACGACCCGCAAAAAAACGTGCGTTGTGATACAGAATCTCAATGGCGGCTGTGAATACCTCGTCATCTGGGGAGAGCTTCAGCAGCCGCTTGATCAGCAGATTGTCGGCGTTAATGTGGAAGGTTCCCCGATTGGCCTGTTGATCGGGATCATGGCGTTTGAGATAGTCATCCACCAGTTTGGCGATTGGGCCGGTAATGTCGCCATTTTCGAGGGCCTGGCGTGCCTGGCCAATTTGATCGCTGCCGGGCGGGTAAATCATGATGGCGGGAATGCTCTGTGGCTCAAAGTGTGCCACCCGAGCCTGGATTCCTTGTTGAGTGTAATAGCCGAGAAGAGCTTCCCAGTGCTTGCCTGGACTGTCGTCCACCCGGAATACAAAGCCCGAGCCCGGTTCGAGTTGACGCAGCTCGATGTGGGGCTTCATCTCAATGTATGCACGCAGAAAGTCTTCTTCGGCAAAGGCGCTGGCGTTGATCACGACCAAACCCCGCGCCTCATACAGGACCTTTTCCTGGGTAGAGCCATGCACCTCTGAAAAGAAGTAGATATCTCCCCCGCTGACCTCCAGATATTCGGGCAGGGTCAAACGCCCGCGGCTGGTATCAAAGGTAACCAGATCGCAAACGGACTCAAAAAAGGTGTGATTTTGCAGCGCCCAGCCTTTAATTAGATCGTTGTGGGCGATGACGATGTTGCGCCAGAGAGCAGGATGGTGCTCAGCGATGTAGGTAAAGTAGGCCAATACTTGTTGCTCGATGGCCCCTTGAACGATGTAGAAGGTTTCATCGTGGCGAACAGACTCGCGGCTGACGGTCGGCTCCAACACAGGGCAATCCACGACCCCGTTGACGAACTTGGCCCAGGGCGGCAGGAGATCGCGTTCGTCCTCCGTGATGAACATGCGGCGAATGTACACGGAGACATTGCCGTACTCGCGCAGCGAAACAATGGAGGCCGTTGGCACATAGAGCACGCCTTCGATGGGCGTGATAATCCGGTCGAGGGTGCCGTCCAACAACGTGATCTCCTCAATGTGGTCGCTCAGCGGAATGACTGCGAGCGGGGCCGGTTCATCGAAGCGCTCGGCGACAAAGGCATGATAGGCGGCGCCGCTGTCGCCGCGATGCCAGGGCGCATCCATCACATTGATCCGTTCGAGATCGTCGTTTAAGTAGATCGGAACATGCAGAAAGTCAGCATACTGCTTGATTGCCTCACGCAGCACAGCCCAATTCAACAAGAACTCTCCGCTGGGCTTCAAATGCAGCGTGACAGTGGTCCCTGGGTCGATACGTTCCGTCGGCGCGAGGCGGTAGCTGTCGTCGCCAGTGGCGTACCAGAGCCAAGCAGGCTCCTCTGGGCGCCAACTGCGGGTCACAAGTTCAACTCGATCAGCGACGATAAATGCAGACAAGAGCCCTAAACCAAATTGGCCAATGAAGCGCCGTGCTGCTTCCGGATCGCCGATGGCAAGGCGCTCACGAATCTCGGCGGTGTAACCGCGCCCAACGGTAGACAGATAGTCGTGGATTTCTTGGGCCGTCAGGCCTGCACCGTTGTCGCGGATGGACAAGGTATGCTGCTCGGCGTCGACGAGTACATCAATGCGTGGCGCATAGTCCAATGGGGCAAGGGGGTCTTCGTCTAGCCGACGATAGCAGGAGTCATGCGCATTTTGCAGCATCTCGCGTAGGGCCACTTTAGGATCGGTATAGAGATGCTGGCTGAGCAGGCGCAAGATACCTGGCACATGCAGCTTTACTTGATGGTGTTGACCGTCTTCGGTTGAGTCTTGGGAGTCAGGCATGGGAGATGAACACCTCACCGCAGTCCTTATCATTCACGGTGAGAGTATATCATCTCGAATGAAGCTAGGGGAATAGGTCCTAGAACAGGACGTTAATTGCCTGCTGAATGGTTTCAACGCTGCCGACGGTGTCAGCGACTAAATCAATGCCCCAAATGATCATAATGGGCGCGCTGATGAGGGCTATGGTGAAGCCAATCAAGATGGCCATCCGGATGGTTGTCGTAAGCGGAGAATTGTCGATCTGTGGTGGGTCCGCTGGGGGCAACCAATGTGGTGAAGTGGTACTCATGACGTTACACCTCATAGGATAAATGGTCGACTTAGTTCTAGTGTAAAGGAAGTGTTATGAAATTGGAAGGGCAGACTGGCATCAAATTACAGATTGTTATGTCGAAGCGGCAGAATCAGGGTGAAGTCGCCCTTGAGCTTCAGCGAATCGTCGGCCTGCCCCTTTACGGTGAGCTTACCTGAAACCATACCTTGGCCATCTTCGATGCTTGTACCCGTCACTTGACCTCGACAGACAAGCGTCTCGGTCGGCTTGGTCATCCCAGAGAAGCGCACCTTGATCCGCTTAACACTGCCGACGCCTGCCCAATCTGTCAGGAGCTGACCCGCATAGGCCATGATCAACATTCCGTGTGCGATCACCCCATCAAGGCCAACCAAGTGGGCGACTTTCGGCACAGTGTGGATGGGATTGAAGTCGCCAGAAGCACCTGAGTAACGCACCAAATCCTGCTCGGTTAGGGGGCCCTTGACGAGCTGCGGCAGGTCGTCACCCACGTCGACATCCTCATAGTAGATCACGCTGCTCACCTCACGATGATGGTCATGGTTTCAGTCAGAATCAAATCGTCAGCCTGGTTGTGATATTCAGTCACGATCAGGATGAAGGTCATGCCCTTCTTTTCTGTGATGCTCTCAACCCGGCTGCGTCCGGTGATGACATCGCCCACTCTGAGCACGCCATGATACTCATACTCCTGCTCACCGTGCAGCACATTCCAGATGTCAACCCCTAGAGCTTTGAGCGCCCCTTCCAGACCCTCACCGGCCCAGAATAGAAAGACCGTCGGAAAGGTCGGTGGGATGATCGGGTCGTCGCCTTGAAAAGCAGGATTGTCATCACCGATGGCGCGCGTGAACTCGCGCAGCTTGCCGCGCTCGATTTGCATTTGGAACGGTGGGAATGCGTACCCCACCATTCCATCATTTACCTTTTTCGACATCATGGGTCCAATCTAGGCGTAGCGAGCATCATACTCATCTATGAGTTTTTCCAGCTCAACCAGCATGCCCTCAGAGGAACAACAAACAGGTGGCTCATCGTGTGGATCGATACACAACATACCATGGTCCACCTCAAAGCCCACTTCGCAGTCAGCCGTGAAGCAGACACGTGAGGTCGCATCGGCTTCTCGATTGGATTGCAGAAACGCCATCAGGCCATGCAATCCGGCGTCGAGATGATTGACCCCAAGCATATTGTACAGCGCATTCCAGGCGGTCAACACCTCATTGTCAGTTGTGGCGGGCATATAGGTTACCGCGTACTGTCCGAACGATTGTCGGAGACGTCCGGTTTCTCGCCCTAGCAATAGAAAGTCTCTCAAGCGTATAAATAAGCCCATATCATCCTACTCCAAGTCAGCAATTCACGAGATATTCATCTTTCATTATGCACAAAAACCTTCGGCACTTCAAGCCAATTTGCCTACCTAGGACCAAACACCTAGACGCGCTGGTAGGTCAACTTTGGATTGGACTGTGTCTCAAGCTCATTGAGGTTTTCGATCAACAAATAGCCGCGCTGTGTCAGGTACTCGACGCGTGCGCCAGTCTGCTCGATCTTCAACAGCTCACTGTAGCCAGCCATCGAATCATAGATGCGGCAGGCGATGTCGTAAATCGAGCGCGGCTCATCGCAGTGCTCCAGAACGCGTTCCACTTTCTTCATGGCAGAGTCGAGGGTGCCCTGTACGACCGATGGATAGTCCTCCATTGGCTCTTCATGGCCACCCAGGGCCATACGCACACCCGTTACCGACTGGGCTCGTTGCAAGGCCTCGATGTAGTGCCCAACTCCGGTGTAGGGCATGATTGTTTCGGGGGCGAGGGCAACACTTGTTTGGGGCAGCACATGGTCTGCGGTAAGCAGAACGTCGTCAATCAACAGCATGACTTGCCCAGGTGCATGCCCTGGCACGTGAATCACTTGAATCAACTCATCTATCAAGTCGCCGTCATGCAAAGTTTCATCCACTCGCATGACAGGGAAGGCCTGCTTACCCAGCATGAACATGTTCATCAGGGCGTTGCGGCGTTCGTCTGGCACACCTGCCCGCTGCAAGAATGCATCCATGCCTGCTTTGGCCAGGAGGACCCGCTCGTCATGTTTTAGCAGTACTGGGCGGGTTAGCTCATGGCAGGCAATGATGGCATTCGCGGCGATGTCCTGAACCTGCCGCAACCCGCCAAAGTGATCCACATGGCCGTGCGTGATAATAATGCGATCCAGCCCGCTGAGGCTTACATCTAGCCTGTACTCGTTACGCAAGGCTGCGAAGCCCTGTTCCAGATCGGCTGGGCTGTTGCTGTAACCCGACCCAACATCAATAAGGGTGCTCTTCCCCTCATACAGGAGCAAGTGAGCCATCCCGATGTAGCCGTTGAAGACTTCAAGGGGGAGGCGGAAGATGTGCACACCATTGGGGGTTTCGAATCGTTCGATTGGCGGTTTGGTCATTCTGATAGGTCCGTCCTTAAGGATGACTGACGGTCATCATAGAGCAAATGGTCATCCAGGCGAGTTAGGCCCAGAGACAACGCGAGATCACGGGCGCGCGCATATTCGTCAGGACGAATCGCGCGACCGATGTCCTCGCGGGCAAAGGCACGATAGGCTGGCCGATACTGGTCCATCAAGCTGAGATAGGTATTAGGCCCCAGATTATCCGCGATCCAATGCAGCACTCCTGCGCTGTTCTCGTGATGTTGTGGCATGACCAGGTGGCGCACTAAGAGACCGCGCTGAGCCACCCCGAGATCATCCAGTTGCAGGTCACCGACCTGACGGTGCATTTCGGCAACAGCCGCTTGATTAAGCTCAGCGTAGTCGCGCACGACGCTCATCGAGCGAGCCAAAGCGGAGTCGCTGTACTTCATATCAGGCAGATAAATGTCGACGATCCCGTCAAGGAGCGCCAAGGTCGCGGGCGAATCGTAGCCACCAGAGTTCCAAACCAGCGGAATGGTCAGGCCTCGTTCGACTGCAACCAGCAGAGCTTGAAGAATCTGGGAGGCAACGTGGGTGGGGGTCACCAGATTGATGTTGTTCGCACCCTTAGCCTGGAGGTCGAGCATGAGGCGAGCGACTTGCTCGGCGGACAATTCACGCCCATTGCCTTGAATGTTCCAGCGGGCTGTCTGGCAGAATTGGCAGCGCAGATCGCAGTTGGCAAAGAAGATGGCGCCTGCGCCGCCCCCTTCAGCGGTTTGCCTCGATAGGGGTCGCTCTTCGCCAAAGTGGATGTAAGCGGTCGAGACAATGGCTTTCATCCCGGTGCGGCAAGGGCCAAGCTCCTGAGCGCGATCAATGCCGCAGTCCCATCCGCATAAGCGACAAGCATGCAATTCAGCTTGGGCCTGTTGAACCCTTTCTGCCAGCTCGCCTGATTGATAGAGATTCAAGTAAGATGCAAGCATTCCAGACCAACCTATTCCAACTCACGTGCAATTCGAAATCCAGTCACAACAAAGCTGTCCCCAGGTGGTTCGCCCTGGCGCGCATCAATCCGGCAGGATGTCGGGCGACTGCGCCATGATCCACCGTGCATCACGCGCGGTTCGCCAATAAAACCACCCTCACGGCCGTCGTCATGGCGATAGGGATAAGGCCAGTAGGAAGAGGAGCACCACTCCCACACATTACCAGAGAGATCATCGTGCTGAAAGGGGCCGCGACCTGCTGAATACAGCCCCACCGCGCAGAGACGCCGCTGCGCCGAACGCCCCCAGGTGTTTGCGCGCTGGGTCGTTGACCCTTCGCCCCAGGGATAGATTCGACGGTGATCATAGCCGCGTGCAGCAGCGATCCATTCGGCCTCAGTGGGCAGTCGATAAGCTTGGCCAGTCTCTGCGGACAGCCACCTACAGTATGCCTCGGCATCCAGGGCGGAGACAAATACCACGGGTGCGTTCAACTCATGATCGGCCGGGCCAGCTCTCCCAAAGACCCGTCGCCAGGTATTTGGGATGGGGTGGTCGGTAGCCTCCACAAAGACTCGGTAGGCTTGCTGCGTGACCGGATGCTGGGCGAGAGCGAAGTCGTCCACCGAAACACGATGCCGGGGAGACTCATTCGGATAATCGCTGCTGCCAATCGAAACGACGCCTGAGGGAACGGGCAGCATCTCACTCAGGAAGTGCGGCGGACTGAAGCGGGGATCACCGAGCAGGGAAAGCGCATCACCGGCAAAAATGCGCTGCGTGACCGGGAAGGTATCCAGAGCGTCGAGGAGCCAGCGCGTATACGCTCTATCCTGTTCCAATGCACGAATAGTCCGAGCGGCTTCAGCACGATAATCCAATGATCGACCTAGAAGAGCGCGCCAGAAGCGCGGGTCTGGCTGGGGCGGGTCGGACGGCCGGGTCATCGGAGACTAACGCTGGCGATTAGCCTCAAAGACAATGATGGCGGCATGCGCTTCATCAGTGCCAATGCCTTCTAGGGCGCTGATCAGATGCCGCGCCACCCAGGAATTGACCGAATCGTCTTCTAACGCGTGGCGCAAAGCGCGGACCGCCAGCGAAGCGTCTCCGTCTTGTTCGGTGACGAGGCGCATGAGGGCATTGGAGATTGCCGCATGGGCCACATTGCGGTGAAGCGTTGGATGACCGCTGCGCCTCAGGGCTGCCACCAGCACCGGGATGACCCGGGCATCGCCGTTGTCAGCCAGCCATTCAGCGGCGACCTTCACACTGACCCAATTGGTCGCGGCGAGTGGAACCAGGCGGGGCATCTCCCAGCGAGCCGCCAGCGCATGGATGGCAGCGGTGCG
>JAADYZ010000395.1 GCA_010092775.1 Chloroflexota bacterium | reverse complement strand
GGTCGCTGGCGAATTGGTCTACACAACCGGGGAGGGCAACAATTCTGAGATTGCTATCGTGAGCGCGAATGGGGGCGCCAGCACGCTGCTGACCAATAACAGCAGCTTCGACGGCGAACCCGATTGGTCACCTAATGGGGCCCGCATCGCGTACGAGTCGGCAGCCAGCGGCAACCGAGACATCGTCATTATGAACAACGATGGCAGCGGCGTACAGCGACTGACCACCTCAGCGGATGATGATCGAAATCCCGATTGGTCGCCCAACGGTTCGCTGATCATCTATGAGTCTGGAACTGACGAAGACAGCTTCGATCTGTATACTGTCAACGTCTCCACTGGAGACATCACTCAATTGACCGACAATGACTTTGGTGAACGTGCGCCGGTCTTCTCGCCCAATGGCAGCCAGATCACCTTCATGAGCAATCAGAACGGCTCCTGGCAGATCGCAGTCGCCGATTACCCCAATTTGGATCAGGTGCAGCTCTTCGACTGCCCCGCCGCTGACTGCCGTTTTCCGATCTGGTCACCAGATGGAGGACGCATCGCTTACAACACACTCGATTCGACTGGTCGTGTTGATGCGGTGTGGGTGCTCAACCCAAGCAGCGGCATCTCAACCGCACTGGTCAACGAGGCGGCCAACCGCGATGGCCGTCCAAGCTGGTCGGGTGATGGCATTCATGTGTTCTTCAATCGTACGAACGCTGACGGCAACACTGACCTCTATCGCATCAACCGCCAATCTGGCCTGATTACGCGCCTGACGACTGAACCAGCCAACCAATACGGTCCTGACTGGCATCCAGGCTAAGCTACCAACCAAGTCGAGCACCCAAGGGAGACATCATGGCCGCTGACATGAACGATACCGAGAACCTGGAAGGGACACGGATCGGTCAAGTTCAGATTATCGAGCAAATTGGGCGCGGCGGGATGGCATCGGTCTATCTGGCTGAACAGCCCTCGATGGGGCGCACAGTCGCCGTCAAGGTCTTGCCGAGCCAGTTCACCCATAACCCCAAGTTTCGCCAACGCTTTGAGCGTGAGGTGCGGGTCATTGCCGCCTTGCAGCATCCACACATCCTGCCGGTATACGATTACGGTGAGGTCAACGGGCGGCCCTACATCGTCATGGCCTACATGCCTGGAGGCACCTTGGGAGATCGCATCAAAGAGGGGCCGATGGCGCTGGATGAGATCACACGGCTGTTGGATCAAATGGCTAGCGGCCTCGACTTTGCCCATCGGGAGGGCATTGTCCACCGCGACTTTAAGCCAGTCAATGTGCTGCTCGATAAGAACGCTAACGCCTACCTGGCCGACTTTGGGATCGCCAAGTTGACAGAAGGCACCACCAATCTGACCGGCTCTGGCGTAATCGGCACACCGGCTTACATGTCTCCTGAGATGTACGACGGCGGCGAAGTGACCGCTGCGATAGACATTTATGCGTTGGGTGTCACCCTCTACGAGATGCTGACCGGCCAGGCACCCTATCATGCCGAGACCCCCCTGCGCGTGATCGTCGCTCACGCCACCGCTCCCATCCCTGACCCACGTGAGTTCCGCCCTGATCTACCAGCACAGATCAGCCAGGTCACAATGAAGGCGATGGCCAAGCGCCCTGATCATCGATTCCTGACGGCCCAAGCCTTGTCGCAAGGCTTTCAAGCTGCTCTACGCGGCGAATTCAGAGATGAAGTGGGGCCGGTTCAAACCGATTCCTTCTCAACCCCAGGCACCATCCGTACCCCGCCGATGAGTATGCCGCCGGTTCCAGCGCCGCCAGGTGAGGTACCAGCAGAGTCGACACCGCAGGCAGACCAACATCCAGCGCGAGACGCCAATCGAAGCCGGATCAGCCCGGTGGTAATCGCAGCGATTGTCGGTGTTGTCTTACTGAGTGCCGTAATGTGTGTCGTCGGGTTAGGATTGGCCTTTGGACCAGGCCTCAATTTGTTCGGAGCAGCGGTCACGTCGACAGCGCCCCCTACTGTGATGGACCGTGAGGAGACGCCCACCGACCAAGATGAGGTTGTCGTCAACCCGACCCGCACCCCAAGCAGCGATGTTGATGCCCCACAGCCAACCGCCACCATCATTCCCACCGAGGTACCCGTCGGGCGTGTGGCCTATGAGCAGGGCTTCGAAGGCGCGAGTGAGGTGATCCTGATCAGTGCAGATGGCGGCAGCTTTCGCCAATTGACCGACAACGGCATTTATGATGGTGAACCCGCTTTTTCACCAGACGGCAGCCAGATCGCCTTTGAATCTGCCCCGTCGGGCAGCATTGACATTTTGATCATGACTGACGCTGGGCGCATAACCCGCACAGTAGCCAGCTCTGGCGAGGACGAGCGCAACCCGGATTGGTCACCCGATGGCACCACCCTCGTCTACGAGCGTGGGGGAATCAACGACGCCAACATCTGGACCACCTCGCTGACAACTGGGCGCACCGTGCAGCTTAGCGACAGCACCTGGGGTGATCGCGCGGCCTCGTTCTCGCCAGATGGCAGCCAAATCGTTTTCATGACCTCGCAACGCGGCTCCTGGGAAATCGCCCTGATGGATGCTGGCACTGGCGAGGTTACGACGATTTTCGACTGCCCTGACGCCGACTGTCGCTACCCGGCCTGGTCACCGGATGGGTCTCGAATTGTCTACAATACACTCAACGCGAGCGGCGGGATCGGCACGCTCTACATCGTCGAAGTCGCCACCGGGCAGTCCACAGCGGTCGGCGGCGTCGGATCGCCAGCCGGGCGGCCTGTGTGGGCGGCTGACGGAGAGCGCATATTCTACAACTTCCAGGAAGACACCAACTTTTTCAATCTTTATGTGGTCAGTTTGGTGAATGGCTTCACTCGTCAGCTCACCGATGGCACGCTTTCCAGTGGGGTGCCCGATTGGGCTCCCTAGCTCTTCACCGCTCAAGTGGCGCATGGTCCCCACGTCAGCCTCTTGTTACAATGTTCGACCGGACTGAACCTGGGTAGAGGTAGATTGTATGAGTTCTAAACAAGCAAAGTCGGTCGTCATTGGCGGACGTGAACTGACCCTACTGGCCATCGCGCTGGCTATCTTGGCGGTTGCGGCTACGATCTTTGCCATTGGCTTATCGACCTTCAACAATCGACAGGGCTTTGCAGCGGCCCCCCTCCCGCCGACTCCCACAGTTGGTCCGACCTTCCCCCCAATTGATCCCTTGCCGTCAGCCACGCCATCGCCGGTTGTCGCAGACCTCCCTGATGCGCCTCAGGAGGAGGTTGGAACTGAAATCGAGATCATCCAGCATGTGGTCGTCCCGGGCGACACGCTGGTCAGTATCGCGGAGGAATACGGCGCCGTGCTGCAAGATGTGTTGGCAGCCAACAGTTTCACCC
>JAADYZ010000394.1 GCA_010092775.1 Chloroflexota bacterium | reverse complement strand
TCGGCCAGGGCCTGCATGTTCGGCTCAACGGTGCTCGAACCAGCGATGATGACGTCGCCTTCAAGCTCCATCATCTCGTCGTCCATGGGCTCTTCTTCTTCAGCAGCCGGGGCGTCTTCTTCCTCTTCCTCGGCTGGAGCCTCGTCTTCAGTGGTCTCCTCATCGGCTGCGTCTTCTTCAGCCGGTTCAGCGGCGGGAGCACAGGCAATCAACAGTGCGCTGACCATCACCAAAATGGTCACCAACAACACATTCTTCTTGCTCAGCATTTTTTCTCCTCTTGAATGATGGGAAATGTGAGTTTTCGAACCCTTGCGAAAATAGCCAGCAGGCATTAAGCACCTGTTAAGATGAGTTTAAAGTACACTAAGCCTACGCTTTAATGACGCAAACCCGCCGATGAGGCGGGTTTGACGACTATTGATGCAGTTGTGAGGGGGTGAGGCGCGTTTACCCCTTCAGACCGCTGGTCACGATGCCCTCAGTGAACTGCTTCTGCGTGAAGAAATAGAGGATCAAGATGGGCACAATCGTGATCACCGATCCGGCCATCATCAGATTGAGTTCACTGCCGGCATCCGTAACAAAGTTGTACAGGCCGACTGCTAGCGGGCGCCAGGTGTCTTCCGTTGTCACAATCAGTGGCCACAAGAAGGAGTTCCAGGCACCGATGAAAGCGAAGATTGCAACCGTCATGATCGGGGCGAGGCTGTTGGGAAGAACAATTTGCACCAGGAAGCGCAAGTGGCCTGCGCCATCGATGCGGGCAGCATCCCACAATTCCCAGGGGATCTGCGCGAAGAACTGACGCAGCAAGAAGATGCTGAAAGCACTACCCATAAAGGGGATACTGAGCGCTTGCAAGGTATTGATCCAACCATCGCACGGGAAGAAGGTGCCCCAAATGGTGGTCATGAACTCTGCGTTTCCGGGCGCACACAATAGGGTTGGGCCGAGCACGTCGCCACGAATGCCCAGGAAGTTCGGGATCATCGTCACCGACTCCGGGATCATCAGCGTTGTGAGCAAGAGGGCAAAGATCAACTCGCGACCGGGAAACTTGATACGGGCGAAGGCATAAGCGGCCAGAGTTGACATGATCAGAATACCGAATACAGTCACCACCGTGATGATGATGCTGTTGACAAAGTACTCGCCGAAGTTCGCTTCATCCCAGGCGCGGATATAGTTGTCCCACTGGGGCACTGCCGGGATCCAGGCCCGGTTCAGTGATTCCCCCAAAGTCATGAGGGAGGTCATCAACATCCAGAAGAACGGGACGATGACGACAGCCACGCCAATCACCAGCAGGGCATAAAGCGCGAACATTCCGGCACTGCTTTGGATGCGGTACTTTCCGCTAACGTCGATCGGTTCGCCTTCGTAAGTCGAGACTTGGCTAGCCATAGAACACTTTCTCCCCAAAAATCTTGTTCTGGACCTGCGTCATTGCCAAGATGATGATAAACAGAATGATTGCCTGTGCGGCGGCCAGCCCATATCGACGCCCCGCTCGGAAGGTGTCGAAGATGACGATACTGGCTGTGTCAACTGTGCCGAGAGCGGATCGCTCGCGCATCACATAGATTGTGTTGAAGGCCTTGAAGGTGCCAATGAAGGCAATCACAGAGAGGTAGAAGGTCACTGGTGACAGGAGTGGTAGGGTGATGTAACGGAAGACCTGCACCTGATTGGCGCCGTCAATCTCGGCGGCTTCATACAGGTCGCGTGGGATCGAGCCCAAGCCAGCCAGGAAAATCACGGCGTTGTAACCTGTGTACATCCACCAGCCCAAGAAGACGATCGACATCAGTGCCAAACTCGGTCCGGCCCAGAAGCCCTCCCACTGCACACCGAATAGGATTTCAGTGATCGGGCGGGCATCTTGCAGCCAGCGTAGCGGTTCCAGACCAAACAGCCCGACTGCCTGGTTAGCGACCGATGTCTCGCGTGGGCTGAAGATCGTACGGAAGACCGCCGCCGCCGCCACTGCCGGGGTGACGTAAGGCAAGAAGTACAACATGCGGAAGACTTCCTTGCCTTTAATGTTCTGATAGAGCAGGTAGGCGATGATTAGACCAAAGGAAAGCTGAACCGGCACACTGAAAATGGCATAGTACAACGTGATCGGCAGGCCGAGCAGAAAGTCTGCGTTGGTCGTCCCTTCGATCATGCGCCCCCATCCAAACGAGGTCACAAAGCCACCTGCGATCAGGACGAGAGCGCCAACAGCCCCTGCGATCAACTTGCCGTTGTCGAGTTGTTTGAAAGCGCGATCCCACACAAGATAGGCCACCACAAACAGGCTCAGACCTGCCGCAAAAGCGATGGTCCCTGGCAGATCACCAAGGATGGTCTGGTAGTGCTCAAAGCCAATGAAGTCACCCTGCTGGACGATCCAATCGTAAAGGCTCATGTATAACGAATAGCCAATGGGGAAGAGGCCAAACAGGGCAATGATGGCCACCGCCGGGAGGATGAACAAATAAGCTGTTAGCGACTCGCGAAATTTGACGCCGCTGAAAGCTGGTGGGGAAGGTTGGCTGGGACTTTGAACCGCCATATGATCTCCCTCTTGAACTGTGAATGTTGTGTTTGGCTGAACGGTCTTACCTTACAGACGATAGGAAGTCACGTCAAGGTCTCGGAGTTAAAACTTGTTTAAGAGTAGCCCCATCCCCTGGACGATCGGTTAGGCGGGCCTGAGCAGACTTCTGATGTGGTTTGAGGCGAGTTATGGTTAAATTTGGAAAGCTATTGTGATCTAGAAGGGGAACAGTATGGGCTTTCATTCCGGTTGGTGGACTTACTTCTCACAAGACTCGGGGCAGCGGCCAAAGGTGACGCGTGAACTCCTGCTGCGCGTCTTTTCTTATGCACGTCCCTATTGGGGGCGCATTGCGATTCTGTTTGTGACGATCTTGGCGACGGCGGGTTTAGCCTTGCTGACGCCGTTAATCTTGCAAGACTTGATCGACAACGCCATACCCAATGGCGACTATCAGCGTCTTTTGTTCCTCTCACTCGGGCTATTAGCGATCCCCTTGGTGGGGGGCGTCGTGGGGATCGTCCAGCGGCAGGTCAATTCGGTCATCGGTGAAGGGGTGATTCTTGATTTACGGGTGGCCCTCTTTACCCATCTTCAGCGGATGTCGCTGCGTTTCTTTACGAACACCAAGACTGGTGAGTTAATGAGCCGCCTGAACAATGATGTCGTTGGCGCTCAAAATGCCATTACAAATACCATCGTTACTATTGTGACCAACTTTGTGCAGGCGATCGCTACTCTGGCTGTGATGCTTGCGATTGAATGGCGCTTGACCCTGATCAGCGTGGCGGTCCTGCCCTTCTTCATTATCGCTGCGCGACGGCTGGGGGATCGCTTGCGGACCATCCGGCGGGAAGGGATGGAACGCAACGCTCAGATGAACGCGCTGATGAACGAGACGCTGAATGTATCTGGTGCGCTTTTAGTTAAGCTCTTCGGGCGCACGCAGGATGAGATCGATCGCTTTCACAATCGGGCAGAAGGGGTTGCTGAGATTGGTGTCCGGCAGGCCGTGGTGGGGCGTATCTTCTTCTTGGTCATTGGTTTGGTCAGCGCGATAGGCACCGCTTTGACATTTGGCATCGGTGGTTACCTGGCCTTGGAAGGCGTTCTGACCGTCGGCGCGATTGTGGCTTTCAGCAATTACCTCACGCAGCTTTATGGCACGTTGCAAGGACTGTCGAATGCACCGGTCGAGTTTGCCACCTCGATGGTCAGTTTCGAGCGGGTATTTGAAGTCATTGACCTGCCCTTGGATATTGAAGAGCGCCAAGCCGCCCTTGACCTGACCGAGGTACGCGGCGAACTGGCTTTTGAAAATGTCCATTTTCGCTACACACCGCAAGGTGAAAGCCCTTTGAGTGAGGTGTCACGCTTCGGGATGGACTCTGTTGTCGCCACGTTATCTGGCGGGAACGGCCAACACGAGAATGACGACCAGGCGCAGAAGGTGACTAAGAGCCAGGCACGCGAACTGGCTCTAGCCAGGATCAACTTTAAAGCTCAACCAGGGCAATTGATTGCGCTGGTCGGGCCGAGTGGAGCTGGCAAAACCACGATGACCTATCTAATCCCGCGTCTATACGATCCAAGCGAAGGGTACATCACCCTAGATGGCCACGATTTGCGCGATCTGTCTCTCAAGTCGTTGACCGATCACATCGGTATGGTGACGCAGGAGACGCACTTGTTTCACGACAGCATTCGCACGAACATGCTCTACGCCAAGCCAGATGCCACTCAAGAGGAGATCGAGGCGGCGTGTCAAGCGGCGAACATTCACGAGTTCATCGTTGGTTTGTCTGATGGCTACGACACAATTGTCGGCGAACGAGGCTATCGCTTAAGCGGTGGTGAGAAGCAGCGCATTGCCTTGGCCCGTGTGATCTTAAAAGACCCGCGTATTCTGGTGCTGGATGAGGCCACCAGTCACCTCGATAGCCAATCAGAAGCGTTGATCCAAGAGGCGCTGAATCATGTCCAATTGGGGCGCACCAGCATCGTGATCGCGCATCGCCTCAGTACCATTCTTGCAGCAGATCAAATCCTGGTGATGGACCGCGGCGAGATTGTTGAACGAGGAACACACAGTGACCTGCTGGCCCAGGGTGGACTATACGCCAGATTATACGAGACTCAGTTCAAGCAAAGCCAGGCCGCACCCCTTTAGCCCATTACCTGCCAGAGCATCCAGAGCACGATGCAGCCGCGCAGCGTCCAGGCGATTGTTCGAAGCCAGTTGGAGAGGACGAGTCCGCGGTAGGCGTCGTCGGTGTAGGACACAAGCAGAGCATTGTGAAAGGGTACTTGGATGAAGAAGGTCGATGCCCAGATGAGGAGGACCAGCCCGAAAGCACCCCAAGCCAGCCAGGTTGGTGTTCCACTGGGTGGGAGCAGGGCCAGCAAGAAGGCTGTCCCAATCTCTACAAACATCAGTGGCAGAACCACCAATGTGATCAACTGGTTGTGGCCGACTGCATAGGCGCGAAAGCTCTCAATCCCGACGCGGCTGAAAAGGGGATAGTGTACTACCTGGATGATCCAGATGACCCCAACCATGGCGAGTGTTGCGGTGACATTGGCCAGCAGGAGCAAATTGACCCAGCGTGGACCGATGACTTCCGAGTCAATCATTACTTTGTCCCTTGTGAAACGGCGCTTGCGGGGGCCATTGGCGGATCACGACGTTGTTTCTCAATCTCGGCCTGCAGAGCTTTGTAGGTATCGCTCGTGTAATGGCGCAACTGAGGATAGCGCCAGGCGATCACCGC
>JAADYZ010000057.1 GCA_010092775.1 Chloroflexota bacterium | reverse complement strand
TCGTCGGCAGCGTCAGATGTGTATAAGAGACAGGGTGACGTGATGAGCCGCGTGACCAACGACGCCGACACCATCCGGCAGGCCATCGGTTTTGCGCTGATGCAGGTCTTCAGCGGCGGCATTTTGATCATTTGGATTATGATCACAATGCTGCGCGAGAATTTCGCCTATGCCCTGGTAAGCCTGGCAGTGGTCCCTTTCATGGCCATAGCGACGGTGTATTTCTCGACACAGGCGCGCAAAGCCTTCCGTCTTAGTCGGCGGGAAATGGGCAGCGTGAACGCGGAACTGCAAGAGAATCTGGCCGGGGCGCGTGAGGTACAGGCCTTCGCCCGCGAAGAAGCGACCATTGATGAGTTTCGCAGCGTCAACGCCGCCAACCGTGATGCCAACATCCGTGCGGCCAGCTTTACCAGCGCACTCAATCCGGTGCTGGAGGCCCTGTGATTCGTGGGTCTGGCGATTGTGGTGCTGGTCGGAGGCATCTCGCTGTTGCGCGGCCACCCCCTGCTAGGCGGGAGTGCCATCTCACTCGGTTTGATCTTCACCTTTGTGCAGTACTCGCAGCGCTTCAACCAGCCCATCCAACAGATCGCGGTGCTGTGGACCAACATTCAAAGCGCCATCGCGGGGGGCGAGCGCATTTTCGGCCTGCTCGACATTCCCACGACACTGGAAGAAAACCCAAACGCAGTCGAGATGCCGCCGATTGAAGGGCATGTGGTCTTTGAAGAGGTTGAGATGTCCTACAATCCGGGCGAACCGGTGCTCCAAGGGATTGAGTTTGAGGCCAAGCCGGGCCAGATGATTGCCATAGTCGGGCCGACCGGCGCAGGCAAGACAACGATGATCAACTTAATACCACGCTTCTATGATGCCGACAGCGGCAGTGTACGGATTGACGGCCATGACGTGCGAGATGTTAGCCTGCCCAGCCTGCGCCGTCAGATCGGCATTGTGCTGCAAGACACCTTCTTGTTCTCTGATACGGTGATGAACAACATCCGCTACGGCAAGCTCGACGCTACCGATGAGGAGGTCATCGCAGCGGCCAAGATGGTCGCAGCAGATAGCTTCATTGAGCGGCTGCCAGATGGTTATGAGACGCTCCTTGGTGAGCGCGGTAGTGGATTGAGCCAGGGTCAGCGCCAGTTGATCGCTATTGCGCGGGTGGCTCTGATGAACCCGCGCGTCCTGATCCTTGATGAAGCGACTTCGTCGGTGGATACACGCACCGAGCGGATCATCCAGGCCGCCTTTGAGAAGCTCTTAGCTGGGCGCACCAGCTTTGTAATTGCCCACCGCTTGAGCACCATCCGTAATGCGGATCAGGTGTTCATGGTCAAGGCCGGGCAGATTGCCGAGCGCGGCACCCACGACGAGCTGCTAGAGCAGCAAGGTGCTTACTACGATCTTTATATGAGCCAGTTCCGCCGCCAGGAGGAACCCGCCGCCGCCCCCAACGGCAACAGGCCCATCGCTGAACCAGCACAATCCGGCGATTGAACCACGCGATCTGGTCGCTGTTAGGTCAGAACGCGAGGGAGGGGCACAGCATCTTGTGCCCCTCACCTTAATCTAGCCGCTTCACTTCACCCCTACAAGACCTGTTTTGTGGTATCATAGCGGGGCTGTAGCGCCTGCTGCTTGTGATCCGTGCAAAGTGTCTCAGAAAGCGGCCTTATGTCTGATACTGTCCTGTTTGAGTTACACACAAATGGCGTTGGGGTCATCACCATTAATCGACCTGAGGTGCGCAATGCGATCAACTGGGAGGCCATGTCCGCGCTTTCCAAGCGCGTGACCGAGGCCGAAGCGATCGAGAACCTCCATGCCATTATATTGACTGGGGCAGGCACCAAGGCCTTCATCTCGGGCGGAGACATCAAAGACCTACACACTACCCCGACCCGCGAAGACGCCTATCAACAGCATGACCTGATGACGGCCACTCTGGGCCGCCTAGCCGAACTGCGCATCCCGGTGATCGCAGCGATGGAAGGCGCGACACGAGGAGGAGGCTGCGAAGTGGCCCTGGCTTGTGATCTGCGCATTGCGGCGCAGGACGCCACCTTGGGCTTCGCACAGATCAAGATGGGCTTGACACCTGGCTGGGGTGGGGCACGGCGCTTACTGAGCCTGGTGGGCTATGCGCGAGCCACCGAAATCTTGCTGACTGGGGCCACCCTAACCGCGCCAGAGGCGCATGTGCTGGGGATCGTGAATCACGTGACACCCAAAGGGGAGGCCTTCAATGTGGCAATGGCGATGGCGGAGCGCATCCTCAACGGCCCCAAGCGGGCGATACGCGGTGTGGTGGAGGTGCTGCGCACGCATATCACCCAGCCCTATGCTGAGGCCGTCGCCCGCGAACGCGAGGTCTTCGCCAGCCTATGGGAAACAGATGACCACCACGAGGCTTCAAGCGCCTTCATCGAAGGCCGCAAACCTCAGTTTAAGGACCAATAACAACGGATGACTGATCCGTATCAAAAGCTTGCCCGCTACTACGACGCCGAGAACGCCGGTTTTGCAGACGACTTCCCACTTTACACATCGCTGCTCGACCGCTTCGGCGGGCCTGTGCTCGAAATCGGCTGCGGTTCAGGCCGGGTAACACGCCACCTGGCCGCTCACGGAGCGAGGGTGACAGCCATCGATCGATCAGCGGCGATGCTGGAACGAGCCAAAGCCCAAACCGCCAGCGATGCGGCCATCACCTGGCAGCAACTCGATCTCCTTGATCTGTCGCTCAATCAGCAGTTTCCCCTGCTCGTCTTCCCTTACAACGGCTTCATGCATCTGCTGACCCAAGCAGACCAACTGACAGCCATGGAACGGATGCATGCCCATCTGACGCCGCGCGGCGCGCTGATGCTCGATCTCCCTAACCCGGTCAGCCTGTTCGCAGTTGATGATGTAGCCGGGCTGGTATTTGAACGCAGCTTCAGTGACCCGGAGAGCGGCGACTTGATCATGCAGCAGTCTATTGCAGAGGTGGATCGTGCGATGCAGCGCATGGACATCACCTGGGTCTACGATCGGATGGATGCAGAGGGTCGGCTGCAGCGCGAGCTGATCCCGATGCAGTTTCGCTACGTGATGGCGGCAGAACTCAAACTGCTGCTTTCCCACGTGCGGCTCAACCAGCTCGAACTCTACGGCGATTATGACTTCTCGCCCTATCACGTTGATAGCCCGCGCCTGATTGCGCTGGCCCAGAATCGTTGACGATCCCCATGTCCTTGCGATCTTCCCACTTCGTACCGTTTGTCGTGCTTGTTGGCCTATTGGCCCTCGCAGGATGCGCCATTTTTGCGCCACCAACGGCATCGCCCGTTACCTTGGCCCCGACCCCGACTGGCTCCTTACCGACGGTGACACCCTTCCAGCCGACGGAGCCACCGCCTACTGAGCCACCCACCGAGGTCCCGCGTGATTACATCACCTTTAATCATCCCACTGAGGTGTTCAACATCAATATCCCGCTGGATTGGGAATCGATTGATGAATCCAGCGACCAGCGCCTATTGGTACGCTTCATTCCGCCCCAGGGTTTCGCCAGTCGAGTGGCCATTGAGGTGACCAACGAGGGCAACCTTCCCGCCGATGAGGTCGAGATTCTGGCGGATAGCTATCTGCGCCTGCGCTACGCCAACAATCCGAACTACTCACAGGTCAGCCGGACCACCCTAGAGGATGGCCGCATCCAGGTGGTTTTCCTGTATGATGATGGGCGCGGCGGGGCCGGGCGTGAGACGCTCTACATGGAGCAGATTGGTCAGTATTTCACCGCCTTGCGGCTTTTCCTGGCCGACAAAGATGCCTCCCAACTGTCGCTGGCGCTTGATGCGGTGCTGTCCACTTTCACCATCAACGAACTGGCCAACTGGGGCAGCCAGGTGGCAGCGATTAATCCAGCAGAGCTGCTGCTGGTCAACACGTTTTTGTGGCGTGACAATCAAGGTGTGACCAACTACACAGGTGAGCTGTACAATACCTCGCCCGCACCGATCACAGAGGCGCAGGTGCGTGTTGCCGTGTGTGATGTCAACGGCATTATTCTGACGGAGATATCAACCAGCGTCGTTCTGCAACGCATTGAGCGCGGCGCGGTGGCCCCCTTCAACATCGCCGTGTCTGATCTACCCGAAGGGGTGGAAGTCTGCTCCGAGCGGGTCAGTGCCCAGCCTGCCCAACCCGACGCGACCTACACTCGCTCGCTTAATGTCGACTCCTTTGCCGACCTGGACAATCGAAACGTCTTGTTTGTCGAGGGTACCATCGCGAATCCGGGTCTGGCTCCCATCACCGAGATCGAGCTACTGGTGATCGTCTACAATGCTGATGGGTTGGCGATTGGCTATCAACTGGTGGAGTTCGGCGGCGAGTTGATTCTGGGCCCGGGCGAGTCAACCGGTTATCGGGTTGAGTTTGAGGCAGGGATTGGCGGCGAGCCAGTCCAGTTTGCTGCGCTGGTCCAGGGCATCCAATTGCAAGGCTTGGCCGTCACGCCGACGCCCGACGCCACGCCCACTCCTGAGGTCCCGCTAACGCCGACGCCCTAAGCGGGTTCAAACGTCGAGGTCATAGATGACGCGGCGCGGCCAGCCGGATTCCTTGGCGATGGTCTTAGCCGCTGCACTGCGGGATTCGCCATCTGCCAGGCGGGCGGCCAGGGCTTCGCGCACCTGATCTTCGGTCCATAGGACTTGCGCTTGCGGGCTAGCGCCGGCAATCAGCAGGGTGATCTCGCCCTTGATGCTGCCCGACGAGAAGTGTTCCAGCGCGGCTTGGGGCGTCCCCCGCCAGATTTCCTCATGCAGCTTACTCAGTTCGCGTGCGACAACGATCTGCCGTTCCCCCAACACCGTACTGATGTCTTCCAGCGTCGCCAATAGGCGATGTGGTGCCTCATAACAGGCCAAGGTGGCTAGCACCTCGGCCCAGGTAGCCAGTTCGGCCTGGCGGGAGGCCTGTTTGCGTGGCAAAAAGCCGAGAAACACAAAACGATCCGTTGGTAAACCCGACGCCACCAGCGCAGGTAAAAGCGCGCTGGCCCCTGGCAGCGGCTCGACCCTGACCCCTTGATCAATGGCGGCGCGAACCAACTCATAGCCAGGATCGGACAGGCCGGGTGTCCCTGCATCGGAGACGAGCGCTACATCCCCCGTGACGAGAGCGGCCAGCACCTGATCGAGCCGGGTCAGTTTGTTGTGTTCGTGATAGCTAATCTGCCGGGTTTTGATCTCAAAATGGGCCAGCAGGCGCCCGGTCGTACGGGTGTCCTCAGCAGCAATCAAGCTGACCTCACCCAGGATGCGCAGCGCGCGCAGCGTGATATCTTCGAGATTGCCGATCGGGGTGGGGACGATGTAAAGCCTGCCCATCTGAGTTAGTAGTCGCGGTTCTGGACGAAATTCACGACGGCTACGTTTCGCTCACAAGAGTCAAGGGTGCGCACCACAATGGGTTCAGAAAGCGGCATGGCCGTCGTACTGAGCAGGCGCACCTCAAACTCCGCTTCAATCGGCGATGTGTTAAGCAGCACTTGATAGCCGGACTCGCCCCATTCCGGTGCACTGCCGCTGAACTCGATGAAGTCGAAGGACTCTCCAGTCACCTGAATCGGCAGCCCGGTCACCGACTCGCCGCTGAGGCCAAAGACTTCCCCAGAGACCCAGACGCCTTCACAACCCTGGGTGACATGCTCGGTGTAAGTCACCGCTTCGTTGAGCAGGGTGAAGGGAAACAGCGCTGCCGTGTTGTTGGCGGATGGTGTGAACAGCTCTTCGGTTGGGCCGAACACAATCTCGATCGTCGGGGTGGCCGTTGTTGCTGGCGCATCCTCAACCGGGCCGGGAGTTGGGCTGGCTTCAAGC
>JAADYZ010000393.1 GCA_010092775.1 Chloroflexota bacterium | reverse complement strand
GGCTTCGGCGTCTCGGCGCTCGCTTGCGCTTCACTTGGCCGCGACCAGAGCGGAAGACTCAGCATCTTCTCAATCTCGGTGCGGACATCGCTGGCATTGAACGGCTTGGTAATGTAGGCGTCAACGGGGCTGTGCGAAAACTCCTTCATCACCCGATAACGATGAAGCTGCCCAGTCAGCATGATGATCGGAGTCCTTTTGAAGGCCTCGTCGGCACGCAAGGCATGGTAGATATCCCAGCCACTTGTCCCTGGCATCATTACGTCTAAAAGGATGAGATCGGGCTTTTCCTTCTTGACCGCTTTGATGCCTTCGGCAGGGTTCGGCACACCGACCAGCTTAACTTTCGGATGTGAAAGGACATCACCGATCAGCTCGATAATTGCAGTCTCGTCTTCAATGTATACAATCGTGTGTGGCAACTGGCGCACTCCGATACTGGACACGACTTTGATAGTGGCCGCTACTGACGCGCCGATTCTAGCATTCGGTGGGGGGCCTGTCTAGCCAGGACTCGACCAGAAAGGGACATTTTATGGCTTCTTTACTTGACGGCGTATTTGCTGCCGCTATCACGCCCTTTGATGTTGAGGGTGTAATCGATTATGAGCAACTCGAACGCCATCTAAAGCATCTGGAGGCAAAAGGCTGCCAAGGCGCCCTATTGAGTGGCACAACCGGTGAAGGTCCATCTCTATCTGTTGACGAACGCATCCGCCTATTCGAGTTTGCTGCGGCGCGTACGAGCAGTCTTCTGTCAGTTGCTGGAACGATGACCGCCAATCTGCCTGAAACGATCAAGTTGACGCGGGCGGCTTATGACGCAGGCCTGGAGATCACCTTGCTTGGCCCACCCTTTTTCTTCCGCCAGGCCAGTGACGAAGGGCTGTTTGCTACTTACAAGCAGGTGCTAGATGCGGCGGTTCCCTCGGATGGCAAAGTGCTGCTCTATCATAATCCTGGTGTGTTTGGCCTAGGGTTGAGCATTGACGCGATTGTAAAGCTGCGCACCGCCTACCCTCAGCAGATCATCGGGATCAAGGACAGCAGCGGTGATCTGGACTTCAATCGGCAGCTCTGCGAGCGCCTACCGGACTTCAAAGTCTTACTGGGTGCGGACAAACTGCTTTCCGCAGCGCTTGCACACGGTGCATCGGGGGCCATGACGGCGATGTCCAACCTGTTCCCAGACTTGCTGATCGATGTGATGCAGCAATCAGATGCACAAGCACGCGTCGATCAAGCGGTGGAGAAGTTCGCCGGTTTGCCCTACGTTGCGGCAATCAAGTACTTGCTGAAGCGCGGTGAAGTGATAGAGAACGAGGCCGTGCGACTCCCCCTCTTGCCTTTGGCTGAGGCGGAAACGCAACTGCTCGTGGAGCGTTTTCATCTGAATGCCACGTCGCCCTGGTCCGACTCCGCAAAGATAGGCGCGGAGGAATAGCGGCGTGTTCAACGTTCCGTTGGATTTAGGCGTTGAAGAAGAGTATCAGATCATCGACCTGGAGACGCGCGAACTGAAGTCCTACGTGCAGGAGTTCATTGGGCGGCAGCGCGTGCAGGGTCAGGGTGATGACGCTGAAGAGATCAAGCATGAGTTCATGCAATCACAGATTGAAGTTGGCACTCGCATTTGCCGTGACGTCAACGAGCTGCGGGAAGAAATCCGCCGATTGCGTCGGCATGTCATCGGGATTGGCGACCAGCTTGGCGTTGGGATCGTCGCGGCTGCCACTCATCCCTTCTCGCGCTGGCAAGACCAAGCTATCACCGCGAGCGACCGTTATATTGAGTTTGCTCAGGATATGCAGCACGTGGTGCGCAGCCTGTTGATTTTTGGGATGCATGTCCACATTGGCTTTGGTGGCAGCCCCGAACAGCGCGAGCTGATGATCAATGTGATGAATGATGTGCGCTACTTCTTGCCACACATTCTGAGTCTGTCGACCAGTTCGCCTTTTTGGATGGGGCACAAGACGGGGCTGAAAAGCTATCGCAGCATTGTCTTCAAGGCAATGCCGCGTACCGGTATTCCGATGGCGTTTGCGTCATGGTCGGACTATGCAAACCTGGTGAACATATATGCGAAGGTTGGCGCGCTGGGTAAAGACATCACAACAATAAGTGATGCAACCCGCATCTGGTGGGATGTGCGGCCACACCCCAAGTACAATACGCTCGAGTTTCGCATTGCCGACCTGACCACAACCATCGACGAGACGATTTGCATCGCAGCCCTCTATCAGGCGATCGTGGCCAAGCTGATCCGGCTGCGGCAGAATAACGTGTCCTGGCGCTTCTATCCCCGTGACTTGCTTGAGGAAAACAAGTGGCGCGCGGTGCGCTATGGCGTTGAAGGGCAGCTAATCGATTTTGGCAGGGAGATCGAGGTGCCGCTGCCAGACCTCATCGACGAGTTGGTTGAGTTGGTGGATGACGTCGTAGACGACCTGGGCAGCCGCGAGGAAGTCGCATATGCACGGAGCATTGCGCGCAGCGGCAGCAGCGCCGACCGGCAGATCCGCTGTTTTGACACCGTTATCGAGCAGGGCGGCAGCGAGCAGGATGCTCTACATGCGGTAGTGGATCTATTGGCACACGAAACCCGACAAGGAGTCGAAGGAACAGCTTGATGAACACACAACGGTGGATCGCCCTGGGCTTCCTTGCGCTGACAGTAGCTTGCATTGCGACGTCAAACTTGTGGCTGCCAACGCTTGCTGGTGATGAAGAGAAAGTAGAAGAACCCACGCCGAGC
>JAADYZ010000392.1 GCA_010092775.1 Chloroflexota bacterium | reverse complement strand
GTCATGGCGCTCTTCGTGAGCGTCCTCTTGATCAGCAACCTAGCCTCCTCTGCCAAGATTATCGACTGGGGTGTGGAGCTTCTGGGCTTGCGCCTCTCCATTGACGCGGGCACCTTGGTCTTTCCGAATAGCTACATCTTTGGCGATGTTCTCACCGAGGACTACAGCTATAAACGCGCTCTCAGTTTAATCTGGGCTGGTTTCGGTGCTGCGATCCTGATGGCCCTGACTCTATGGATCGTGGGACTCATGCCCGGTGAAGCTGCCTGGCAAACCTACGCCGGCCAAGACGCATACGATGCCATTCTGGGCGGGATACCCGGTTTGATCGTCGCTAGCTTGGCGGCATATTTTGCAGGCGAGTTTTCGAACAGCTTTCTCTTGGCCAAGATGAAAGTCTGGACCGAAGGCCGCCTGCTCTGGCTGCGCACCATCGGTTCGACTTTGGTGGGCCAAGGCATCGATACGGTTCTATTCATCGCCATTGCCAGCGCACTCGGTGTCTTTCCCTGGTCGATTGCGCTGTCTTTGATTGTCTCAAACTACATATTCAAAGTCGGGATTGAGGTGCTCTTTACGCCAGCCACTTACTTGATCGTCAACGGACTCAAGCAAGCAGAGGACGAGGATTACTATGATCGTGACACTGACTTCAACCCATTTAAGCTGAGCCTCTCATGACCCCTGACGACGACGCTTCCCCGATCAACGATGCTGCCCAACCTGACGACAGCGAGGTCCCTCAACCACCGCCACTGCCACCTGGTTCCAAGTCGCCGGAGGATTATCTTCTCGATGAATGGTTGACCCTTGAGCATACTGATCATCATCCTGACTTTCGGGCGGGCTATGTCGCATTTATCGGCAAGGCGAATGTCGGTAAGTCCACCCAGAAGAACGGCCTGCTAGACGAAAAAGTAGCCATTATTTCACCCAAACCGCAGACCACGCGAGAGAAGCAGCTTGGCATCCTGACCACTGAGCAAGCGCAGATCATCTTTGTCGATACACCGGGCATTCATTTGCCCCGTACCAAGCTCGGCGACTACATGGTGGCGTCGGCGCAGTCTGCCATCCCGGATGCAGATGTCCTGCTGTTTCTCGTCGATGTCTCTGAAGTGCCAAACGCTGCGGATATCGCCATTGCTGAACGCGTGGAACAAGCGGCACAGCGCCCGGAGACCATCGCGATTCTGGTGCTCAATAAAGCCGACCTGCTTGATGAAGACAACCAAACGAGTTTGATTGCCTCCTACACAGATCTGGTGCCCAACGCTGAGCCGCTGTTGATGAGCGCCAAGTCTTGCGACAAATGCGATACGCTGTTGGAGATGATCATTGCTGGCCTGCCACATGGCCCACGCTACTATCCTGCAGCGCAGTTGACCGACAGCGCAGAACGAGAAAACGCCGCAGAGATGATCCGCGAACAAGCCCTGATCCTACTGGAGAAGGAAGTGCCGCATAGCATTGCGGTTCAAGTCGAAGAATACAAGCAGCGAAAGAAGGGCACACTGTACATTCGCGCTGTGATCTATGTGGAGCGCGACAGTCAAAAAGGGATCGTCCTGGGGAAGGGCGGTGCAATGCTTAAACAAATTGGCGCCGCTGCCAGGGAAGAGTTGCAGACTATTTTGGGCCAGAAAGTCTATCTCGATTTGTGGGTCAAGGTGCTCAAGAATTGGCGAAAAGACCCCGATGCCCTGCGCCGATTGGGCTACAACTAGTCAATTGGACATTCAAACCAAACTATAAGCCTCTTTTACAGAACAAGTGATCGGTTCTTGCGTAGTATGATGTGGGCGCATCGCTACTTGCGCCATTGTGTTGGAATCCTGTGATGAAGCGTAACATAGAAAGGAACAGCGTCCTGTGAGTGACAATCCCAACGACCCTTCAGATGACATCGTTGATGGTGAAGTCGTCGGCGAATTCAATGATGGCACACTGATCCACCTACCCAAGGTGGAAGAAGAACCCGATACACCCCACCACATCCCGCGTCCTCAATTCGAAGAGCGCCAGGAACGACCTAACCCCGGTCGGCGCCAATTTCTGACGCGCCTGCTGCTCAATGGAACAGCCGCCCTGATGTTCGGTGGCAGCGTTGCCCTGTGGGTCGACAGCCGCCGCAGCCGCGAGACCACCGTTGTCCTGCCCTCCGGTGCCGAAGTCGACATCGACTCGCTCGGGGACGACACTGCGGGTCTGGTCGAACAGATCGGTCAACTGCAATATGAACTCGCTCTCGTTACCGCCGAACGCGATCAGGGCATCACCTATCTAGCTGCCGCACAATCCCGCATCCAAGAGCTTGAAGCACGCGTCGCTCAGCTTGAAAGTCAGTGCGCGCAGGCCACCGAACTCAACGACTTATGGCAGGCCCTTGACGAGACCGGCCTGGACTTCCTGGTAGGATTTGCCCTTGGCCTGCTGGGGCCCCTGTTCACGGCGATGGTTTCGGTTGTGGCACTGCTACGTGACGGCCTCGAAACGGCAGAAGGCACCATTGGTGATTTCCTTGAGGCGATTCCATCACCGCGTTCGGGCTTGCAGTGGCTCAATACTCAGGCGATTACCTTGAGCGAGCGACTCGACAGCCTGCAAGCGCGTGTTCAAGAAGCGATCAGTTCCAGTGGTGCCTTTGGTGCACTGATCACCGAGTTCATCATCTGGATTTTGGATCGTCTGCCCTTTGGTGCGGGCAACCAGGCTCGCGCTGCGATGGATGCAATGGAGGTGGTCCTGGCCGATCTGCCAAGTATCGTGACCGGCGTATCGAGTCGGGTGCTCTCCCCGCTGCTGACCTGGTTCAGCGAGGATGACCAGGAGAATCTGACCGGAATCCTGATCAGCCCAATCCACACCTTGGTCTTCGGGCCAGCCGATGATCTCTTGACGAAAGCGGAAGAACTCAACCAGGCCTGTCTCTTAT
>JAADYZ010000391.1 GCA_010092775.1 Chloroflexota bacterium | reverse complement strand
TGTATAAGAGACAGTCTCTCTCGTGACGCCCACCCACCGCCGTACCGATCCGCTTATCAGCGCGCTGTTGACTGGGGTTCGGACCGTGTGGGACGAGGCTGAAACCGGACGTTGAAGTCCTCGGCGGGCAGGGCATAAGCGGGCTATACTCCGAGCATGAAGATTACTTTCTTAGCGATTGGCTCACGGGGCGATGTGCAGCCCTACATCGGATTGGGGCGGGGGCTGCAAACCGCCGGGCATCAGGTACAGATCGCGGCGGTGGGGGAATTTCGCGGGCTAGTCGAAGCAGGCGGACTGGACTTCTTCCCGCTGACCGGGCAGGTGAGCGATCTATTGGCTAACCCGGCTACCGTCGAGGCGATTACCTCCGGGCGTAACACCATCAAAGCGATGCGCAACCTACTGGAAATGGTCCGCCCGGTGATCTTCGAGATGTTCAGCGACGCCTATCGAGCCTGCCAGGGCAGTGACCTGATCCTCAATTCGACACTGGCCATCGTCGGTCATTCCATCGGGGAGAAGCTGGGCATCCCGGCCATCGATGCCATCCCCTATCCGCTTTCTGTCCCGACCCGAGCCTTCCCCAATGTGGGCTGGCCCCTGCCTACCTTCAACAGCGGCGCGATCAACTATCTGAGCCACTTCGCGGTTCAGCAAATCGCCTGGCAGATTATCCGCCCGGTGCTGCAACGGGTCCGTCAAGAGCAGTTGGAGCTGCCCCCCGCTCCCTTTCTTGGCGATGGTCCGCAAGGCTGGCGTGATACAGGGCCGCTGCTGTTCGGCTACAGTCAGCATGTCTTGCCCAGACCACCTGAGTGGCACGATAACATCCACGTCACCGGCTTCTGGTTCTACGATGAACCCGCTTGGACCCCACCCGAAGACCTGGTGACTTTTATTGAAGAGGGACCGTCACCCGTCTATATCGGCTTTGGCAGTATGGTCACAGACGACATGGACCGCATGACCGCGATGGTCGGGGACGCGCTAGACAGGACCGATCAGCGCGCAGTGATTGGAGCTGGCTGGGCTGGATTGGGCCATCACCTGACCGGGGTACAACGCGAGCGCGTCTTCATCGTCGATGCGGTGCCACATGCCTGGCTTTTCCCGCAGATGGCGGCGGTGGTGCATCACGGCGGGGGCGGAACGACGGCAGCCGGTTTCAGGGCCGGGGTGCCAACGGTCGTGATTCCCTTTTTTGTCGATCAACCCTGGTGGGCGCGGCGCGTCGAGGCCTTGGGAGTCGGTCCGCAGCCAATCCCTCGAGATGAACTGAGCGCTGAGCGTCTGGCTTATGCGCTGCGTGTTGCTACAACGCACCCCGGAATCCGTGAGCGGGCGGCCCAATTGGGCGCGGCGATCCGCGCCGAGGATGGCGTCGAAGCGGCGCGGCAGGTCATTGAGCGAATTGGGAAGGGCCTTTAGCGCTCTTGGCTCGATCTTCGGCAATGAGCCGCTCGGCCTCCTCTATAGAAGAAGCGACACGCATGAAGGCTCCGCGATCTGGAAACAGTCTGATATATATGCGCACCAAAACCCGCAGCATCCCAGCGGGCTGCACCAATATCTGGAGGCCTCCCTGGGATCGCTCAAAGGCAGCCGTAGCCGCCTCACCGATACGATGAAGATGGGCGAGTGCGCTGTCAAGTTGTCCCGGTTGGCGAAAATCCGAGATGGTGTCGACGCGTCCGCTGGTGGTGAGCATCATCTGATGAAGGTTGTGCAGAGCCCGCACCAAATCATCGACGGTCCAGTCTCGGCTGTAGACCTCCAGAACGATCGAGTGGTCCTCATCATGCCATTGCTGAGTTACGGTAGGGACAGGCCGGGCAGCCTTTCCGGAGGGCCCGGTCTCCATGATTGTGTCGCCTCTCGCTTCCTTGAGTGTATCCGAAGTATAAAGGTTCTATGAATCGTCTGTCAAGCACTTATTAATGATTCAACTACTTTGGAGAAGACGAGCTAGCGATCTTGCGCAACCTGCTCAACGGCCTGGCGGACCGGCTCCATGTTGCTCAGCCGGATCGGATCGCCCCAATAGAGGTCGTCGCCGCCCCGAAAGACCACCCAGGGGTTCCCGCTGCCGAAGACATCCAGCGGGATGAACAGCCGCCGCACATCGCCAATATCGACCCGATTACCCGGCAAGACGACCGGCTCATCATAGAACATTTCCAGGGCGATTCCTTCGGTCCGCGCTTGATTAAATCGCCGCTCGGACCAGCCCATCGAGATGAAGCCATTCTGTGACGCGATCGACTCGTAAGCCCCGTCAACCAGCAGATCAAACTCCGGATCACTGCTGTCGAAGCTCGCCTGCCAGCCTTCATAGTAGACCGTCACCAGAGCGGGGCGACTGCTGACAAAGGTGTCGATAAAGAACAGCGGATTGCTGCTGTAGGCGGCAGGCAAGAAGATCAACAAACAGGCGAACGCCAACCCAAGAGCCCCGAGCATCCCCAAAAGATTATAACGGGACCCCTTCCGGCGGCGCTGGGCAGATACTTGTGACATAAAGGCTTGTCCTTCGCTCAACATCCAAACCCCGTTGAGTTTAGTCGCTGGCGATGGCGGCTTCAAGCTCAGTTTGCGGCTGATTGATCTCCAGGTGGTCAATCACGTCCGGCAGGTCGTTCTGAACGCTGTCTCTT
>JAADYZ010000390.1 GCA_010092775.1 Chloroflexota bacterium | reverse complement strand
GTCGCCCCAGGTGCGGGTCACGATCTGCCTGAGTTCGCTCTCGCTGAGCAGACCGCCCGGACGGGCCGCTTGCAGCCAGGTGGCCAGTTCACCCAGGAGGGTCGTCGCCTCATGCTCCAGCACATTCGCCTGCCGCCCCGTCTGTTGGGGCAGGCGCCACTCGCGAATGAGAGTGTCGGCGACCAACTGAAACACGCCTGCTTGCTGATTGGGTAGGGTCATCCCCGGACGATAGACGGTAGCCAACAGCCGCAGGATGAGCGGCGAATTCAGGACGTTGTAGGCACGCGGCGTCTGGCCAATCTCACGAACCATCGCCAACATATCGACTTCGGCCTGGCGCAGTGCCTCATCATCACGCATGAGCGGGCGCTGCATCCGGTTGAGCATGGTGGACCAGCGAATCAGGAAGGGGCCGATCTGGCTGCGGTCGAGCGGGCGCACTAAATAGACGGCGAAATCGGATGGCAGACCGGGGGTACCGAAGCCAGCCAGGCGGCTGGTCACGATCACGGAGTTGCCCTGTCCGGCCCACTCATTGGCCAGGCTCGTCACTTCAGTCAGCAGACGGCTGCGCTGTTCATCGGTTGCCACCTGGTCCAGCCCATCGAGCAGGATCATGCACTGCCCGCTGTCCAACAGAATGTTCAAAGGCTGGATGACATGATCGTCTGCTGCCAATTCCGCGCCGGAATGCAAGATGTAGGTCCGCAGATCATCTTGCTCTTCATCTTCGACGTACAGCGCAAGATCAACATACAGCGGGAGATGACCGGCCAGTCGAATCTGGGTCGCGCCATTGCTCTCCGTCGTGACCTGAATCGCGTCCTGATCTTCCAGAAGCATCCGGCTGGTGACCAGCGCCAGCGAGCGCAGCAAGGTTGTTTTGCCCGCCCCACTCGCGCCCAAGATCAAGGTCTTCCGACTGTTGCGCACCACCTGAGCCAGGCTTAGCCCCCCCCTGCGATCGAGTTCCACCCAGTCTGGCAGGTGCCAGTTGGCATGGAGATCGCCCCGTTGGTGGGTGGCAGTGGAGTAGCGCAGCAGCTTGCTAGGGTTGCTGCTTTCAAGTGGCACCAACTTGAGTGGTATGTAGATGTCGTCAATCGGGACGGTGGTGTTCACACTACGCGGGTAGCCACGAGGATCGATCTGGCCTATGCGCTGGCTGCAAGCCAACAAGAAGTGGTTGAGTGTGCTGAGCGCGTCAACCTGATCGTCGTTTAGGCCGCTGCTAGACCATGCGCGCTGCGGTCCGGACCCAGCCAGCTCCGCCAAATCGTCCTCAAGCAGCAACAAAGCATGGGGCGAAGCCAGCAAACGCTCTAGATTGGGATGCAAATTGATCAAGGCTTCTTCGAATTCGCCCATAAAGGTGCGCATCGGGATGAGCCAGTCGCTCCAACTGCTGGCCATCTCTCGATGGCTGCGCAGCACAACGGCCCGCTGCAGCGCGGGATACTGTTCCCATAGCGCGTTGGTGGCTGGCGAGAGGCGGAAGATGTAGGCTCGCCACAGATTATCGGCAAAAGCAGGAACGGTGGGGCCACCGTTATCGAGCACTTCCGCGATCATATCGAGCCAGCGTACCTGTGCGGGTCCGGCGGCGCGGAAGCGTGTTTGGGCCGTTTCGAGGGCGGCTTGCAGGTCATCAATCTGGATGTCACGCGCCATCGCCTCAACGATCAGATAAATCGAATCGTCAGTCTCTTCAAAGGCATCTTGCGCCCTGTTCATCAGGGCTTGCAAAAGCCGTTGTCCAGCGAGTCCTAGCGCTGTGTTGATGGCTATGTGCCCCATAGGTTGACCTTACCTGTGGACAGTGGGACGGCAGCCATGCCCCCCGACCGATGGTAGCTTGCACCGCTTGATCTTATCGTAGATTGGGTGCTTGATGAATAGGAATTCCTGGCGTATTATCAGTTCAGGGTTGACCCTGACCCGGCCAGTCAGCTATCCACCAGATCCATTCGTCCCAATGCAGTCTATATCCGATAATTATAACATAATAACGTAATGTTGCAATTAAACGTCCTAATCGTTCTGTTACCGTTGCTGGGGCTAGCGCTTGGCTTTGGGCTTGGATTCCTGGTCGGCAGACAGCCGGCCCGCCCTGAGTCTTCTGCCAACAACGCCACCCCCCGCCACAGTGATCACCTGACTGACCAGCGCAACCAGCTCGATCAGGACGTTTCCCGGCTGCAATCTCACCTGGACGCGCTCGAAGACCATCGTCAGCAGTTGCAGAGCGCCCTTGATGAGCGGCGTGCCAGCGTCAAGCAGCTAAAAGCCAGCCTGGAAGCGATCGAAGACGATCTTAGCGCGCTGCGCCGCCAGCGGCATGAAGCAGACAGCCTACTCAACGACACCGATCGCAGCCTCGAAGAGCTTGATACCTTGCGTCACTTGCATGCGTCTTACGATGAGAAACTCAATCAATTGACCCAGGAGGCTCAGGTCAAAGACAGCCATCTCAGTCGACTGGGGCAGTCAGTCCAGGCCAAGGCCCACGAGATTGAGCAAGCTCAGGCGCTGCTCGATCAGAAAGACGCCGAACTCCGGCGCCTGATTCGCGAGCGCCAGCAGCGCGATATTGATATCTCTCGTGCGCGGCAGGCCCTGGCCGACCAAGATGAAGAGCTTGCCTTTCTCCTGAGCCGCCGAGGCGGTTCATCCCAGCCGGATATTCAAGAAGGTGTCATCATCGATAAGGGCCCGCGCCAACTCCTGAGTGGGCACCCACAGCTCCCAGGTGGGCCTGCCCCCATCCCGTCGGCCTCAGAAGGGACAGAAGACGATCTCACCGTGATCCCTGGTCTGGCAGAGTTCTATGCTCAACAGCTTCGCTCCAAAGGGATACGCACCTTCGAGCAACTCGCCTTTGCCTCTCCCGGCCACATCATTGGCCTGTTGGAGATGCCAGGACACTTCTCTCCTGATGTCGATGGGTGGATTCGATTTGCTCGAAAACGCATCGACTCACGGTAAATTCTCAGAGAATTGCGCAGGTTTCGGCCCGTTGATTCAGTATAGCATAGGTGTCAAGCGAATCTCTAGGACGACTGTGCTAACTATCCACGAGCTAGGCAAACAAAAGGCACCCAGAAGGTGCCCTGATAGACTAATGAACTCGGAGTATTCCGTTGAGTCTCGCTGACTGCTCGCTAGGCTGACTGCTTGGCCCCGAAGACCAGACCGGCCACACCGATGAGCATCACCAGGCCACCCGCCACACCGGCAGCAATGAGCAGCGAAGACCAGGGCGCGGCTGGCGTGGTAGCACGCTCGCCAACGGTCTGTGTCGAATTGACGGCCTCTCCCTCAGGTTGCGCAGCCGGCTCTGAGAGTTCTGGGCCAGCGCCATCTGCTGGCGCTTCTTCGGCCGCGTCGTCAGCAAAGTCGGCCACATCCCCCCCCGCTTCTTCGTCGGGACCGCGCTGCGACGTTGCAGTGGTTGGGGCTGCCGCGACCTCGTCAGACTGGGCCTCTTCCTCAGCCTCAGCAGCGAACGGTGCTACTTCAACGGACTCAGACACAAGCGATTGATCAGGAAGCCCTGCCGCCTGAAACAAAGCAACCGCAAACACAGCAGCGACGACAAAGGCTCCCGCAGTGGCCATACCAGCGTACCAACTGCGACCCAAGAAGTCGAACAGGCTGTTGCCCGCTGATTGACGGTACTTTTCTGGATCGAGTGTAAAGTTGCGCGGGACAGCGACCCGCTCCGACATCCGAAGAAGCGAGATGGTCTTCTCCAAAGACTCCAGTTCCTCCTGCAAAAGGGGGTCCTGAGCCAGACGCCGCTCTATAATATCTACCTCTGCTCGGGATAGCGTCCCATCAAGGTAGGCGTTGAGCTCCTCAAATTCCTGCTCTGAAATGGTTGTTCGCACTGTTCTGTCCCATGTCACTAAAAACACAACTCAGATTCGGAAAACGGTACGTGTCACGGTGACCAAGAACGTATTAGCGTGACGACATCCCCTCCAGTCAGTCATCAGCTAGACGATAAGAACTCGGCAAAAGTTCCCGATAGGCCTGCAAACAATCGCGTAGGCGGCGGCGCGTGCGGCTGAGGCGCGATTTGACGGTTCCGAGCGCGATGCCCGTTACGTCCGCGATCTCCTCGTAGCTAAAGCCTTCGACGTCCGCCATAATGGCTATAACCCGCTGCTCCTCTGGGAGTTCCTGTAGACAGTTCAAAATGGCCTGCTGAAGCTCACGGCTTTCGGCGATCTCCTCTGGATCATCGCCCTCGGTGGCAAACTGGGCAGTTCCGGCGCTGTCGTCCTGCGTAAAGACGGCATCCAAAGACGATTGAGGACGGCGCTTGCGTCGACGCATTTCATCGTAGCAGGCATTGGTGACGATGCGCAGCAGCCAAGATTTGAAGGACCCACCGCGAAAGCGATCAAGGGCGTGGTAGGCCGATATAAATCCTTCTTGCGTTGCGTCTGCTGCGGCATCCGCTTCGCCGATGATCCGCAAAGCCACGTTGAAAGCCAGGCTTTGGTAATGCAGGACCAAGGCGTTATACGCGTTGACATCACCCTGCTGCGCTGCCCGAATGAGCGCCTCTTCGTCCATGTTCCTCATGTCCTCAATCGAGTGAGCACAGGCTTCTCCCAGAGTTCATACTACCATGATTTGGGCAAGGTGTAAACCGACGATCAGGTCGAGGCCGTTTGACCGCCCGCTTCAGTCGGTCGCTGATTGCGACGGACTGTGTTCCAGATGGTTTGCAGCGCCAGATACAGCAAGAAGCCCAGGGGGCCCAGCATAAGAATAAAAACCAGGGTAATCGACACGAGATACCAGGGGATGCGCTGCTCGCGGCCATCAAGGTAGGCCCAACGGCCCACAAACACATCAAAGGCTAGAAAGTGGACCCAAGCGATGGTCGCTCCTTGTGGCGTACCCAATAATGCAGCGATCCCATCAAGGCTCGGATTGCTGACCTGCCCCAACACCCCAGCGATATCTGGCAGTACCAGGATTGAGTAGAGCAATGCTGCTGGCACCAGAATCCACACAACGGAGATGACCCGTTCGGTAAACTTCCAGAAACCGGCAAAGATCATCAGCAGCCAGAAGGGCATCACCAATAGGCTGCTCAACGAGAAAACCAGATCGAAGTCCATCATCTATCCTCTGACCTTGGAACAATACTGACTACCTGAAGTATATCAATGAGATATAGGATTCGCGTCAGGTGATCCGCCGGTTTTTGCTTGGAGAATCGACTTGGCGGCGTGAAGTCGGCGACTAACGCCACAGTATTCAACGGGGATCGACTCAACCGCAACCGATCACCTGCCCGCCAAGGGGCGCTTGAAGGGGCAGAGTAGATTCACTATCATGGGGAGTCGAACAGCAAAACAAGCGAAACGCAGCCTATGAACCTCAGTCGACGCAATACCCGCAATCGCCTTACCACCCTGGCCGCCATCTTGATTGGCCTGGTGCTGCTCTTTGTGGTGGCCCAATCCGGGGTACTGAACCCGCTGGTGGGTGTGGTCATGACGCCCCTCTCTCCGTTGCTCAATGCTTCAACTCGCGGCGTCGAGGCGGTCAATAGTGCCGGGCCAGAGAGCGAGCAGGTGGCTGAACTCGAACGCTTGGTGGCCGAGTTGCAGGTGGAGATTGTGCGGCTGCGCGAGATCGAACGCGACTATGACCGGATGAGCGACCTGCTCAACTACGTCTCACAGCGGCCCGACCAGAACGTGGTCACGGCCAACGTCATCGCCCGCGATACGAGCAGCTTTCTGCGCTTCATCATCATCGATCGTGGGGCGCGTGATGGCGTGCAAGAAGGCCAGCCAGTGATCAACGAACTTGGGCTGGTCGGGCGCGTGGAGCGCACCGCCGCCAACACGGCCTGGGTACGGCTGGCCAACGATCCGGGCAGCCTGGTCAATGCGCGCCTGCAAGGCTCGCGCGGCGAAGGCATCGTCGGGGGCGAGCTTCGGGGCGGCCTGACCATGCGCTTCATCCCGCTTGATGTGTTGGTCAGCGAAAACGACCTGGTGCTAACCTCCGGGCTAGGTGGCACCTTCCCACCCGATATTGTGATCGGCCAGGTGGTCAGCGTCCAGCGTCAGCAGGCAGACATTCATCAACAAGCGCGCATCCGCCCAATTGTCGATTTCGAGGCATTGAGCATTGTGTCGGTGATTACCACCTTCGAACCGGTCGACATTTCTGTGTTTGACGACATCGCACCGGGCGAAGGCGGCGCGCCGTGAGCCTTCAGTTGGGCCTACCTTTGATGCTCGTTGCGGCGATGCTGCAAGCCGTCCTGCTGCCGCATCTGCGCGTGCTTGGCGGCCAACCCGATCTGGTCTTGGTGATCGTGCTGGCCTGGTCTACGTTGGATCGCGGAAGTGAAGGGATGGTCTGGGCGGTGGCGGGCGGTTTGCTGCTCGATATGTTGTCAGGCGTGCCGCTAGGGGTTTCCTCGCTGGCGATGGTACCCATTGCCTTTTTCGTCAGCCTGACCGAAGCGCAGGTCTATCGCACCAATGTCTTTCTACCGCTCCTACTGACTGGCCTGGGCAGCCTGGCTTATCATCTGATCTACTTGGGGCTGCTGGCCTTCCTGGTCAATCAGCCGGTAGCCTGGGGCGATTCACTGTCCTATGTGACGCTGCCTTCGGCTTTGTT
>JAADYZ010000056.1 GCA_010092775.1 Chloroflexota bacterium | reverse complement strand
TCTTTGTGGATGAGGGAATCGATGCCTACTATGAGCAGGTCAAGGAAAAGGTAGACATCCAACCTGAACACGCCCTTAAGACCCAACCTTGGGGTCAGCGTGAGTTCTTTGTTCAGGACCCAGACGGGAACATGATCACCTTTGGCCTGGACCTTAGCGAGAGCTGAACGCAGAGAGGTGGACCTTCATGCCGAAGGCTCCCTCATCATTTAACCACATCTTTACAGCCAGGCTACGCGCTCAAGCGGGTAACACGATATAATCCATCTCCGCTTGAGCTTCACCACCGGCACATTCCCGGATGGAATGGCACGCGTTTTGCGTAGCCGTTTTTGTGTCTCTTGAGCAATTGGTCATCGGTTGAAAAAGGAGAGGTAGATGTGGCAACACTGGCAAATAGTCGATTAGTCGAATATGACCTGAAGCAAACCCTCAGCCAGAAACCGCTCCAGGGATTGTGGCGGCTGGCAACGGGCTATCAACTGACCTATATCGTTGCAACGGCCGCGATGGGCCTGGCTGCATTAGCCAAAGTCGCAACCTTCTTTCTGCTGCGCTTTCTGATTGACGACGTCCTGCCGATGCCCAACGTGCTGCAAGTCCTGCCGTTGGTCGCGCTGGCCTTCGTCGGTGTGGCGCTGCTTGAAGGCGGCTTCACGTTTACCGGTAGGGAGATGGCAAACCGCGTAGCGGAGAAAGTGACCATCCGGCTGCGCGAATATCTCTTTGATCATCTCCAGCGCCTGAACTTTACCTATCATGACAGCGCCAAGTCAGGAGACTTGATCCAGCGTTCCAGCTCCGATGTCGATATGGTGCGCATGTTCTACGCCGGGCAGGCGATCATGCTCGGGCGCATCCTACTGCTCTTCATCGTGATGTTGATCGCTTTGATGACGCTGAATGTTCAGCTTGCACTGTTATCCGTGATCGTCGTTCCGCCGGTGGTCGCCCTGTCCTTCTTCTTCTTCTCGCGCATCTCGACGGCTTATGAGGCCTTCCAGGAGCAAGACGGCAAGCTCTCAACGACCCTCCAAGAGAATCTAAACGGTGTCCGTGTGGTGAAAGCCTTTGCCGCACAGGGCTTTGAGATGAACAAGTTCGAAGACGACAACCAGGAGCAGTATCGACGTGGTAAGGTGCTGCTCTTCAATCACTCTATCTCCTGGCCCTTCACCGACTTCTTGATCGGTGCACAGACGATCTTCAGCTACAGTCTCGGCGTGATCTTTGCCATCAACGGTACCATCACCCCCGGCACCTTCGTAGCCTTCACAGGCATGTTCGTGTGGCTGGTCTGGCCGATGCGCAACATTGGTCGTTTGATCGTGGAGATCTCGATGGGGCTGGTTTCGTTGGACCGTGTACAAGAGGTACTGCGCGAAGAGCGGGAATTACTAGACGACGGTGTTCACCAGCCCGGTGGAGACGTACGCGGCGAGATCGTCTTCGAGAACGTCAGCTTCGAATATGAAGTCGACACCCCAGTGCTCAATGACATCAGCTTCCGCGTTGAACCCGGCCAGACAGTCGCGCTGCTCGGCTCAACCGGCTCCGGCAAAACGACACTTATCAGTCTGATACCTCGCTTCTATGATGTGGAACAGGGTCGCATCCTGCTGGATGGCGTTGATCTTCGTGAATACTCGCGCGAATACCTGCGCCAGCAGATCGGTGTGGTTGAACAAGAACCCTTCCTCTTCTCGCGCAGCATCCGCGACAATATCGCCTACGGCGTCGGGCGCGAGGTCACCGATGAGGAAGTTCATGAGGCAGCTCGTGCAGCAGCCGTCCACGAGGTGATCATGAGCTTCCCGAATCAGTATGAAACGCTGGTCGGTGAGCGCGGTGTGACGCTATCCGGCGGGCAGAAACAGCGCGTGGCGCTAGCCCGCACCTTGTTGAAGAATCCGCGCATCTTGCTGCTGGATGATGCCACCTCCTCCGTTGACACGGAAACCGAGTCGGCTATCCGCGAGGCCCTACAAAACATGATGGGCGACCGCACCACTTTCATCATCGCCCACCGCATCCAGAGTGTGATGATCGCTGATGTGATCCTGGTCTTCGATCAAGGACGCATCGTCCAGCGTGGCACACACGACGAACTGATGGCGGTCGAAGGTATGTACCGCCAGACCTATGAGATGCAAGCCCGTATTGAGCAAGACCTTGAGAAGGAGTTGGCTCATGTCGGAATATAGTACCTTTGAGGAAGAGGAGTTCTATACCTCTTTTGATGGCCGAACCTTCCTGCGCCTCTTGAGCTTGATGAAGCCGCATTGGCCTTGGGTCGCGGGGTTCCTGTTTTGTATCACATCGGTATCGTTCATAGAGGCCTACCTGACCTTTCTGGGCGCACGCTTGATCGATGAAGCGATCATCCCTGGTAACCTCGACGCTCTACGCAGCATCATGATCCAGTGGGCTGTGTTGATTGTCCTATTGTCTGCGGGTGTGTTTGGCTTCATATACCTGACTGGCATCCTGGGCCAGCGCATCCGCTACGACCTGCGTAAACGGCTGTTCAACCATCTGCAAGACTTGTCGTTCTCCTACTACGACAAGACTCCGGTTGGCTGGATTATGTCTCGCGTGACCTCCGACACCATGCGGATGGGCAACGTCCTCACCTGGGGCCTGCTCGATTCGACCTGGGGAATCATGGCCATCATCAGTGGCGTCATCTTCATGTTGGCGATCAATTGGCAGTTAGCGCTGGTCGTCATTCTGATTGTGCCCCTGTTGTGGATCGTCGCGACGGAGTTCCGTAAACGCATCATCAAGTACTTCCGGCTGGCTCGCCGCACCAACTCACAGATCACGGCGAACTATGCCGAGATGATCCAGGGTGTGCGAGTCATCAAAGCGATGGCACGCGAAGAAAAAACCCTGGGAGAATTCGGCGTCCTGACCAGCCGCATGTACGATGCGTCGTACCGGGCGGCCTGGTGGTCGGCGCTGTTCCTGCCTGCCGTCCAGTTGATCACCGCCTTCGGCATTGGTGCAATCGCCTGGTACGGCGGCTGGCAAACGACGGTCGGCACCATGACTATCGGCGGCATCCAAGCTTTTGTCGGTTACGTCACCATGATGATGTTTCCGATCCAGGAGATGGCGCGTGTGTATGCCGAGCTTCAGCAAGCGATCGCCTCGGCTGAGCGGGTCTTCTCACTCAGCGATGCGGTGCCCGACGTACAAGATCGCAGCGGTGCCGCCGAGGTCGAGAGTATCGCCGGTGAGATCGTCTTTGAGAACGTCAACTTCCACTATGAGCCGCAGAAGCCGGTGTTGAAGCAGTTCAATCTGCGGGTGGCACCCGGCGAAACCCTGGCCATCGTCGGGCCGACAGGTGCAGGGAAGTCGACCATCATCAATCTGATGTGCCGCTTCTACGAACCGACCGGGGGCCGCATCCTGATCAACGGGCGCGACTACACCGAGATCTCGCTGCACAGCATCCACAGTCAGCTAGGGATCGTGCTGCAAACGCCGCATCTGTTCTCCGGCACCATTCGGGATAACCTGCGCTATGGTCGGATGGATGCCACGAACGAGGAAGTCATCGAGGCGGCCAAGGTGACGGGGGTCCATGTCTTCATCATGGCGCTGGAGGAAGACTACGACTCGCAGGTCGGTGAGGGCGGTGTACTGCTTTCAACAGGACAGAAACAGTTGATCAGCCTGACCCGCGCTGTTCTCGCTGATCCAGAAATCTTGATCATGGACGAGGCGACCAGTTCTGTCGATACGCTCACCGAGTCGCTGATCCAACGCAGCATGGATACCTTGATGGTGGATCGTACGACTTTCATCATTGCACACCGTCTCAGCACGATCAAGAAGGCCGATCGAATCATCGTGCTGAACGCGGGTGAGATCGAGGAAATGGGCACCCATCGCGAACTGCTGAAGCTGAAGGGGCACTACTATAGCCTCTACACGAAGCAGTTCCGCAGCGAAGCCGCCGCGCGCGAATCGGCTGCCGCTGAGGTTTCAACCCAGCAACCCGTGCCGGGTCGATAGGCCCGCCACACCCTCACAGGCACAGATGTTAGATCGATTGCAGGGGCCGCCCCTACTGTCAAGCACTCCGCAGCATCTTAAGCACCTCGCCCCATTTGAGGTGCTTACCATAGGCCAGGATGCCCGTGCGAAAGACTTTGGCCCCAAACCATACGGCCAGCGGAATGGCAGCCGTAGAGAGACCAATGCTCACTACCACATCGATCCAGGGGACTTCAGCAAAGGGCAGACGCAGCAACATGGTCATCGGGCCAGTCAATGGGAACCACGACAAAGCTCGCGCTATGATTGCGTTCGGATTGGCGATGATGACGAACAGCAGGAAGAAAGGCGCTGCCGCAATCATGCTGAAGAGGCCTGCTGATTTTTGCGCTTCTTGCTGGTTCGTCCCCAAAGCGCCCGATGCGCCCATCAGCACGGCGTAAAGTGTGTAGCCCAGCACGAAGTAGATAGGCGTCAAGATCAGGATACTGGGGCGGTTAAGCAGCGACAGCCCGGAAACACTCAACGCGACAGTTGCAACGTAGGCCAGAATAATCGCAGAACCGTACCAAACGACGATTTGCGTCAGGCCCAACAACCCCATGCCCAATACTTTGCCTGCGAGCAACTGCCAGGCCTCGACGGAGGACAGCAGAATCTCGACCACCCGGTTGGATTTTTCCTCGGTTACACTGGTCAGCAGGTAACCTGACGCCACGAAGATCGAAGAGACCAGGAAAATACCCAACAGATAGGGAACAAAAAAGGTGGCCAGGAAGTCTTCTTCCTCCCCCTCATCATCCGGAGCAGCGTTCAATTCGATCTCGCTGATGCTCTCAATGCCGCGCAAGGCACGCGTTCGCACCTCGCTCTCAATACCCGCACCCCGCAGCAGTTGATCAGACAAATACGCTTCGACAATTTCCCGGCTGACATCCAGTGTAGAGGCGCCATCACTGCGAATCACGCGGATACTGCCGTCCGTCAGATAATCTGCGCCGACGATGTAGAGGTTGGCAATGTCATCCGCTTCGAGCGCAGAACGGCCCGCATCTTCACTCTCGAAGAGCTGTAAACGCTCCCCAAAAAGCTCCGGGACATCCGAGAATTGCCCCGTCTCATCGACCAGCCCGATTGGGTTGGCCTCAGGTACGATGCTGCTCACAGCGGAGGCCACCGCCGTCGCACCCAATAGCGCGAACAGAGCCAGCGCCAGGCCTCCCAACACAGGCAAGCCGAAAGTCCAGAGCAAAAAACCAGGCTTACGAAAATTGACCCAATAAGAATGCTTGGCGATCACCCAGACCTTGCTCATGTAGGGTCTTCCTGCTGCACTATGCTGACGAAAATCTCCTGCAGTGGAGCGGTTGCGACCTCAAAGGTATCGATTGAAATGGAGCGCTCTAGCAAGCTGGGCAGCACCGACTGTGGGTCGGTATCATCGGCCAAGGTCAGCAAGTAGATGCCATCTCGTTGGTGGATGTCCAGCACACCCGGCAGCTCGATGCCATTGAGTGGGGTTGAGGTGCGCAGCCGAATCTGTTGGTGGGCGTGACGGCGCTTGATCTCGTCCAGTGGACCGTAGAGCACCCCCTTCCCTTTGTTGATCAAGAAAATGCGCTCGCAGATCGCCTCGACCAGATTCATCTGGTGGGCGCTCAGCACGATCGTTTTGCCCATTGCCTGCAAATCGCGGATCAAGGTTTTGATCAACTCAACATTGACCGGGTCCAAACCCTGAAAGGGTTCATCTAAGATCAACAGATCAGGATGGTGTACCAAAGTGGCAATGAACTGTAACTTCTGCTGCATGCCCCGGCTGAGCGTGCTGACCTTTTCATCGGCACGGTCGTCCAAATCAACCATCTTCAACCAGCGCAAAGCACTGTCGTGGGCGGCGCTGCGTTTCATACCTTTCAATTCACCCAGGTATTCGAGTGTCTCCAATACTTTGAGGTCGCGATAGAGGCCGCGCTCCTCTGGCAGATAGCCAATCCGTTCGCGGGTCTTACCCGGCGGGCTGCCCATCACCATCACCTCACCCTCGTCGGGGGTGATAATATCCATCACATGGCGAATCGTGGTGGTTTTACCTGCACCATTGGGCCCCAATAGCCCGAAAATCTCGCCACGATACACCTCAAAGCTCACATGGTCGACCGCCAAGAAATCGCCATAACGTTTGACGAGCCCTGCCACCTTCAGCATCACTTGCTGCATTACCAATATCCTCTTCTATAGCTGGCCACAGGACTATACCATGTTGCCCACTGACCTACGATCCCCAAAAAGAGGAGGGAGAGTCGAGCCTCGTCATGACGCTTCTTTCATGTTCGGTTGACCTACACTTCTTTCACACAACTCGCTATACTGGAAACAGATCAAGAATGAGGATCTAGCCTGATTAGAGGAGACAGGCTTATGTCGTGGAACAATCAAGGCGGCCCCCGCCGCTCGCGGTCTGATGAGTACGAGAATGAGGACTTCATCGATATTCCCCCGGATGTAGACGCAGACATGCAAGATGGCAAGAGCCGCCGCGACCGCCCCAAGAGCAAGAAGAGTCGCTCCAAACAGCGCCGCTCGAAGCGTGAGTCTCGGTGGGATGATGCCGACGAAGACGCGGATGATGACTGGGAATAGCCCACTGCAAACACTGCTGATTGCCACTCACAATTCGGGCAAGCTCAAAGAATATCAAACGCTCTTCGCCAATCTACCTGTTCAACTGGTCTCGCTGCGTGAACAATCGATTGATATGGACGTCGATGAGACGGGCACCAGCTTTGTGGAAAACGCCATCCTCAAAGCGCGCAGCTACTCGCAGGCCAGCCAATTGCTGACATTGGCGGACGACTCCGGCTTAGAAGTTGATGCATTGGACGGTGCACCAGGCATCTACTCCGCACGCTATGGCGGCGTGAAAGGGGCAGCCCAACATCAGTATCTGTTGGATCAGTTGACAAGTGTGACGAATGAAGCCAAGCGCAGCGCTCGTTTTCGCTGTGTCATTGCCCTATGCGATCCGCAAGGCCGGATGGAAACCGTCGATGGCAGCGTTGAAGGGCAGATCACCTTTGCCCCGCGCGGTGAGCACGGCTTCGGCTATGATCCACTGTTCTACCTACCAGAGTATGACAAGACGATGGCGGAGTTGGCCCCATCTGTTAAGAATCAAATCAGCCACCGGGCGGTGGCTGCACGGGCTTTGCGCCCCATCCTAGCCGTCTGGCTCGGGAATTCTTAGGTCGACCAGGTCAACGGCTGCCCGTGCAATCTCCTCGGCGGTGGAGAGTTCATAGGCCAGAGCAGTGACATGCCCCATCTTGCGGCCAGGCCGCACGTGGCGCTTGCCGTAGAGATGGATGTTCGCGCCATCGACATCCAGGGCCGCTTTCAGCGCGTCTGGATTGGGCGGGCCATGATGCGCTCCCAGAACGTTGATCATTACGGCTGCCGGGGTGATCATATTGGTAGCGCCTAGCGGCCAACCTAGCACGGCTCGCAAATGGTTCTCGAACTGTGACGTGACGCAGGCTTCAATGGTATAGTGGCCTGAGTTGTGCACACGCGGCGCGATTTCATTGAGCAGGATCAGGTCTTTGGTCACCATGAATAACTCGACGCCGAAGGCACCCACCCCATCAACCGCTTCGACCGCCCGGATAGCCAGGTCACGCGCACGCCGCGCCGTATGCGAGGAGATCGGTGCAGGAGCCCGCACCATGTGACAGATGTGGTTGCGCTGGATCGTCTCAACCACCGGGTATGATCGCACCTGTCCATCGCGCCCACGCACAATCATCACGGCGAGCTCGCGTTCGAAAGCAACATAGTCCTCAACCATGAGTTGACGCCCATTTTGGCCGAGATGCGCCCAGGCTTTGGCTAGCTGCTCAACACCGTGTAAGGTAGCATTGCCATAGCCATCGTAGCCGTTGCGCCGCGCTTTGAGCAGCAGAGGCCAATCCATCTCCTGCGCAACGCTGCGCACGTCGCGAGGCGTTTCGACCGCTCGATAAGCAGCAACAGGTAAGCCAGCCTTTTCGAAGGTCTGCTTCTGAACCAGCTTGTCCTGGATCGCCGCAAGTGTCGATGCCGTCGGATAGACCGCTACACCACGCGCTTCTAGCTTGCGCAAAATGTCTTCATCGACGAATTCACTCTCTAGCGTCACCACGTCGCATTGCTCGGCAAAAGCCGCCAGGGTTGCTGCGTTGCGCCAATCGCCAATGACCTGACGGCGACTGATCCGCCCGGCTGGGCTGTCGGGTGAGTTCTCTAGAATGACCGTTTCAATATCAAGTGAGATGGCGGCCTGGATGAGCATTTGGGCGAGCTGGCCGCCGCCCGGTATACCAACACGCATGGGAGTCTCCCACTACACAGAGCGCCGTTCAATCTCTTTGATGTTAAATTGGGACCTTCAGAAATGCAACTGCGGCGGATCAGGCACTCACCCACATCATGGAGCCGTTCGACGATGAAGAATGGCTATCGGATTGGGTTAGCATACGAAGCGCTTCCTCGTAGTTGTCGATGACGTGAAGAATGCGCCCTTCGACCCCAAACAGAGCGGGCAGCATGCGCCCCGGCACACCGACCATCCCGACGCCGACATGTACGGAGATATTGGGGGGTTCGTGGTGGAGAGCGTGGCGGATGTAGCCATAGGATTCGACATCCAAATAGTAGCGTGTGCCGTTGCGCCAATCATGTAGAATACCTACAGAATGCTCGACCGAAGCCGCCATGTTGTGAGTAAGATCTTGGGCCTGCTTGAAATCAGACCAGGTCCAGGGATGTTGATACTTCACCAACAGAATCGTTTTTGCTCGGTCTTTCCAAACGACGTCAATAGCCATTGTGGGCGGATGCCTCCTACCTGTTCGCGAACCGTTTGTATCGTAACAGACGCAGCCGCAGTTTACGTTAAATTCGCTTTAGGTTCCCTAAACGTTTCGTGAAGGTCGGAGCGAGTGCCCTATTTGGGAGGTCACAACATGTCTGAACACCGCTTTCCGCAGGACGTCATCGATCGGAACCAGGCCGCACTCAATCGGCAGATGCGCTGGTTGGCAGCCTTGGTGGTTCTGGTGGGTGGCGGCGCTGGGATCGGCTTTGGTGCAGCCGGGCTGTTCTCGCCGGCGATCATTGCCGTGACTGTGGTCCTGTACATCCTGGTGATGATGGCAGCGCTGTTCTTGTTTCGCCGCGCTCAGTTAGATCATTGGATGACCTTTCGGATTGTGGTCGAACCAGAACGCATCAGCCGCTTTGAAGGTGGCCGCAAGGCCATCATCATTGAGCCGAAAGAAATCACCAAGCTCTACGAGCTTGATGAAGGCGGCCTAGTTATTCAAACCGAGCGCACCCAAAAGACGATCGTTGCCCACGCGGAATTGGGAGATTACGAGCGACTACGGCAGCAGGTGCTCGCCTGGCGTGAACCGGATAGTTTACCCGGCGCTGCACCAAGAGCCGAGGCTTAAGCCTATAGGGAATTGGCGCATATTCGACTCGCCTTGCGATTGGTCCGCCTGCTAAAATACGGACTGCTGAATGATCCTAGTGGAGGTCGCCCCTGATGCACACCATTACTAACTGGCTGGCCATTGGCCGCCTGAGCGACATCAACAACGAGCTGCTGCTGCAAGGTCACAAGATCAAAGCAATCTTGGTTTTGGGCCGTGAGTCAGCATCGCACAATTTGCCTGCCATGGCTTTGGATGTGCAGGGCGATCAGCCCATTTCATCTGACGTGCTTGGCGAGGCCTTGAGCTTCATCCATGAGCAGAAGGCACAGGGCAACAAAGTCCTGATCACTTGCGATACTGAAATCAGCCTGTCCACCGCTTATGCGACCGCCGCACTGAAAGAAGAAACTGGCATGAGCGTCTTGGACTCCTTTTTAGAGGTGCGCAAATATCATCCGTCTGCGCTGCCCAATCCCGTCTTGTGGCAGTCTCTTGCCGAGATCTACGGCGAGCCCATGGCCTTCGAGGAACTACAAGACATCATGCGGAAGATCGAAGAGGCATCTTAGGCTGTGTGCGGGTTGGCAAACCAGTGCTGTGGTTGACTGCCTCTTTCCATTCTCATTCAACCAATTTGAGGTTGAGACCCCGCAGGGCGTTCAAAGTGGATACCATTTGCTCGGTGCGTCAGCACTCAGCAAGCTCACCCAGAATACTGCCCTGGATTTTGCGCTGCCTATCGATCCGCAATCGATCGAACTGCCTTTGTTGGATAGCTGGTTCACATCGACAGATGCACAAGAACGCACTGCCGCAGAGCAAGTCGCCCAACGTATCTCCCAGCGCTTGGTGTGGCTTCTCACCAGCCTACGCGAGTCGGATACGCCCTGGTCTACAGTGCGCCAGTTTTGGCTCGGTGGCGGGATCGTCTCAGGGCAATTGGGCTGGCGCATGGCCAAAGCTGCGCGCAACCGCCTGAGCGACAGTGTTGTCTATGTGGCTCCGCATCCCAACAATCTGCCACTCATCGGCGCATTGCGCTACGCTGCCAGCGACACCCCGCACAGCCTCGCGATTGACCTCGGCGGGACTGCCATCAAACGGGGGGTAGGCTCCTTCGAGGAACAGCGACTTAGGCAGATCAATGTGCTGCCCACACTGACGGCCCCCCAACTCTATTATCATCAAGCGGTCACTATTGAGCAGATGCAGACCCTACTCGACAGCATTGTCGATATTGTGGCCGAAAGCTGGGTCCTGGCCCAAAATCGACATGAGGTCTCCTTGTCATCGCGCATTCCGATCAGCATCGCCAGCTATATCGAGGGCGGCAGGCTGACAACACCCGACACCTACGGCAACCTCCAAGGTTTGGCACCGGATGTCTTTGCCCTGCTCAGTGAGCGCCTCTCAGAGCGCCTTGGCCTAGCGATTGATGTGGAGCTGATACACGATGGGACAGCCGCAGCAGCGGCCCTGGCAGGGCCACCCGAATCCGGGGTCATCATGATGGGAACGGCCTTAGGAGGCAGTGTATCGCCAGACCCAGCCGGTCTGCACAGCGTCAATCTGGATGCGCTGGTGATGCGGGGGCCCCATTAGCCAGCAACAGGTTTATTCTTCGATAATTACGTCAGCGGGCATGCCGGGCTGAAGCTGCCCGTCCGCATTGGGGATCGTGATTTCAACCGCAAAAACCTGATCAACCCGCTCTTCTTCTGTGACGACATTGCGTGGCGTGAATTCAGCCTCATTGGCGATGAAGGTCACCACACCCTCGAAGCTTTCACCCTCCAGGCCATCCACATCAATGATGACACTGGCCCCAAGCTGCACCCGACTAATCTTGGGTTGAGGAATGTAAACTACGATCTTGAGTTCGTCGAGCTGGCTAATGGTCAACAGGCTGACGCCTGGTGAGACCGTCTCGCCGGGTTCAATCGCGCGGGTCGTAATCACCCCATCAATCGGCGCGAACAGGTTCAACTGCGCCAGACGGGCATCATAGAGCGCCACCTGGGCTTCTGCCAGTGCTACCTGCGTCTCGGCCAGGGCGATTTCTTCCGGAGTTGGACCAGCCAATACCAGGTCAAGCTGGGCTTGCGCCAGAGCAATCTGTGCTTCTACCACACTGATCTGCGCCTGAGCGGAAGTGGCCTGGGCGATCGCACTGACGGGCCGATCACGTTGTTCCACTAGCACGGCCAGCTTGCGCTCCGCACCTTCTTTGCGGGCTTCAGCCGCCCTCAAATTAGCATAGAGCACTTCAAGCTCATACTCTTTGAACTCGATCTTAGTCTCGTCTGGGTCGCCATCCTCGAACTTGAGCCAATTGAGGAAGTACTCCGCCGATTGTATATCCTTGAGGATGATCTCAATCTGCTGCTCGGTCACCTCGATCTCGGTTTCGGTGGCGGCGATCTGTGCTTCGACGCTGCCAGGGTTAGCGACGGCGTTCCAGGCCTGCCCAGCTACCCGCTGCGCCCCTTCGAGCACCGCTTCCGCTTCCGCCAGGTTGCTTTCTGCCAGCGCGACATCCTCTTGTTGAGGGCCAGCCAATAGACGATTCAGACTCGCCTCGGCAATCGCGACAGCGGCCAGCGCTTCAGCGCGTTCCGCCTCCAGTAAAAGCGGATCAAGTTCGATCACCAAGTCACCCGCTTCGACCCGGTCCGCCTCATCGACGTCAAGCATCATGATGCGCCCGTTCACTTCGGACACCACGCTGACCTGTTCAGCTTCCAGAAAGCCGGAAGCTTCCAACAGATCATCTTCCGGTTCGGCCTGACCGATCTCAAGCGATGTCTCCTGCGCTTGGCAGGCAGCGAGCAACAGGACGATCATCAGGCTCATTAGAAGAACGGAGCGGCGTGAGAAAGCACTCAGCATAGGACAAGACCTCATTCTACATCGAGTTGGGCATCCGCCGGGATACCAGGCTTCAACAGCAAATCGGGATTATCGATACGGACTCGCACCTCATAGACCAGGTTCACCCGCTCGTCTTCAGTCTGGATGTTGCGTGGCGTGAATTCGGCTTCCTGGGCGATGAAGGAGACCTCACCGATGAAGGTATCACCGCTGTCTATCGAGACCTCAACCTCATCGTTGAGGCTGACGAACTGCCGATCCAAGGTCGTGACGTAAATGCGCAACTCGACCGTCTCCAAATCGGCCAGGGTGATTACGGGGCGATTGGGCGCAGCCAGTTCGCCCGCGTTAATCGATTGTTCCAGCACAATCCCGCTGATCGGTGCAGTGACCGTGAATCGTTCAATCTGCACATCAATGGATGCAATCGCAGCTTCGGCCTGCTCCAGGCGGGCATCGAAGATGGCCAGGTCTTCGTCTGGGATGCCTGCCTTCAAATCATCCAGGCTGGCTCGGGCTGTCTCCAGCGCAGCTTCCGCCTGAGACACTCCGGCCTGCGCCTCCGCCACACCGATCGACAGACCAGCCGGATTGTTGGCTAAATCCTGGAAGGCGGACAGCACGTTCTGGGCCCCTACCAATGATTCATTGGCCAGCGTAAAGGAGGCCCAGGCCTGTTCCAAGCGGATCGGGGTGCGATAATCTGGGTCAGGCAGGTCGATGCCGAAGCGCTCTTCAATCTCTGGGATGTCCTCCAGCGCGCTGTAGTAGAGTTCCGCTGCTCGTTCAGCTGAGCGCAGTTGAGACTCCGCAGCAGCGACCTCCTGCAAGGCGACCGCCACCTGTGTTTCGGCTTCCACCACCTGCACACGAATATCCTGTGGATTATTGCGGACCGCTGCCGCGCCCCCAAGGGCGACCTGTGCCGCTTCAAGGGCGGCCATCGCGATGGTCACCTGGGCTTCGGCCTGCGCGATGATCTCGTCACGCGGGCCAGCCGCCGCGAGGTCACGTTCTGCCTGAATGATGTCGCGCCGGGCGACAGCAATCTGGCGCTGCGCTTCTAGCAAGGAGGTATCCAGACGCAGCAGCACATCGCCCGCTTCGACGGTATCGCCTTCTTCAACCAGCAAGTCAACCACTCGTCCGCCCAACTCCGGCGAGACTACCACTTCATCAGCTTCGATGAAACCAGAGAAGCGACCGCTGCGTTCTTCCGTCCCCCCACCCAACTGCTCAATCACCGGGCCGGTATCTTCAGGGCTGCAAGCGACGAGCAGGCTCGCTGCAAGCAAAGTTAGGGCAATCAGCGTTGATCGGCGCAAGGCCTAATTCTCCTTGTTGGCACGTATGGACGAGATGAACACGTCTTCAAGCGACGGCGCAATGACATCGACCAAACCCGGATCAACGTCACCGGCCCTGAGCACAGCGAGTATCGCCTCTTTCTGCTCTTCGACTTCAGGGCCAACCACATGGATTTGCGCGCCGTAGAGGGCGACTTCCTCGGCTTGGATCTCACCAGTCCCCTGCGCGTCCTGCAACAGGCGCATCGCCTTAGCCGGATCATCTGGGCTGAGTTCGAGGACCTGCCCGCTCATCATGTTCTGCTTGATCTGATGTGGTGAGCCGCGAGCGATCAAATCACCATCATGAATAAAGGCCAGGTCCTCGCAGTGTTCCGCTTCATCCATGTAGTGAGTGGTCACGAAAATGGTGGTGCCCGTCGCGGTGATGTCTTGCAGCAGGTCCCAAAAAGCACGCCGCGAGACCGGATCAACGCCAGCGGTCGGCTCATCCAGATAGACCAATTCTGGTTGGTGCAGAATGGCTGCCCCCAGCGCCAAGCGCTGCCGCCAGCCACCCGCCAGGTTGGCGGTGCGTTCGCGCTCCCGGCCCCGCAGGTCCGCCATTTGGATGGCGAAGTCGATGCGCTCGCGCAAGCGCTTACCGCGCAGGCCGTAGGTGCGCCCATAGAAGCGCAGATTTTCCAGCACCGTCAGATCATTGTAAAGGCTGAAGCGCTGCGACATATAGCCCAGTCGAGGCCGGATCTGGTTGGCGTGGCGGGTAATATCTTTGTTGAGCACTTCCGCCGCGCCGTCCGAGGGGCGCAGCAAGCCCAGCAGCATGCGGATGGTGGTGGTCTTGCCGGAGCCATTTGGCCCCAGGAAGCCAAATATCTGCCAGCGCTTCACTTTGAAGGCGACCTGATTAACAGCAGTAAAGTCACCGAAGCGCTTCGTCAGGCCGTCTGCAATGATGGCATAGTCTGCCGGTTTAGCACCATTCGGGCTCGTCGATGCTGTTAGGGACTCAACTGGGGGAGCCGACCCCGTTAGTTCGGGTGCAGCTTCAGCCATAGAACGCTTCCTTAGTTCGCTGTTTCATCGAGTTCACGCCGCCGGATCAGTGAGACGAAGGCCTCTTCCATACGTGGGGCGATCTGTCGCATCTCGCTCACACTGATTTCAGCGTCTTGCATCGCTTTCAGGATGATCTCGCGCCCCGCATCAACATCCTCCACGAAGATGTTCAGCAGTTCGCCAAAGGTCTGCACCTCTTTGATGCCTTCAGTCTCACGCAGCAGATCACGCGCCCGCAGGCGATCGCCGGGCAAAAACTGGATCACTTGTCCGGGCACGCGTGACTTGATCTCTTCCGGGCTGCCCACTTCGATCAGCCGTCCATCAAACATCAAGCCGACCCGTGAGCAGCGCTCCGCTTCATCCATATAGGGAGTGCAGACCACAATGGTCACACCATCCACGTGCAAGTTGGTCAGGATGTCCCAGAATTCACGGCGTGAAACCGGATCGACACCAGTCGTTGGCTCGTCCAGATACAAGATTTCCGGCTCGTGGATCAGGGTGCAGGCCAGGCCCAATTTCTTCTGCATACCGCCTGACAGCCGTCCGGCCCGTCGTTTGCGAAAGCGATCCAGCCGCGCAAAAGCCAACAAACGATCAATGCGCTCGCGCCGCACTTTGCCGGTCACACCGAAGACATCGGCAAAGAAGTTGATGTTCTCAATAATGGACAGGTCGCCATACAGGCTGAAGGACTGCGCCATGTAGCCGATGCGTTCTTTGATACGCTCGGATTGGCGGCGGGTATCAAAGCCAGCGACCGTTGCGCTGCCTTCGTCCGGGTTCATGATGGCGGCGAGCAGGCGTAGCGTCGTTGTCTTGCCCGCACCATCCGGACCGACCAGTCCAAAAATCTCACCGCGATAGACCGTCAAGTCAAGGCCATCGACCGCTACCGTTTTGCCAAAGCGGCGGCGCAGATTGTGGGTCTCAATGACGACGTCACGCCCGTTTCCGCGCGCCGGTTGGTGACCGTTTGATCCGCCCTGCACCTGATTAGTAGACATCCTGTCTAACTTTCTAACCATACGAAGGGGTAAAGCGCTTCACTTTACCCAACACGTAGAGACTATCAAAAAGCCTTCCCAAATGCCAAGCCATTGTGATCAGTTTGATACGATCTGCACAAAGGTCGCACAGACATGGAACTTAATTCAAACGCTGCGCGTTCTATTGAGGAATTGACCGACGGTTTAAGGAGCACTTTGGCATGAAGATACATCGAGTTATATTGCTAGGTTTGCTGTTGAGCGCAGGTCTGCTCGTTGCCTGTGGTTCGGAGTCGAGCGAAGCGACGCCTGATGAACACAACGATCCGGTTTCGTCCGATGACTCCAACGGCCCTACCGACGAGCGTGAACCGGGCCGGGTCAACAATCAATTGGCGACAGTTGAGACCCTCGACATCCTGATCCTTGAATCCTTCCCGCTGCAAGCGACGGCCCGGGTCAGCGGTTACACCTCAGATGGCTGTACCGAAGTAATTGATGATCACGTCTTCTACGATGAAGAGACACAAACCTTCGACATCCAGATTTATACCGCACGCCCCGAGGGCGAAGACCTCGCCTGCACGCAGGTGTTGATGCCCTTCGAGCGCAGCATTGGATTGGATATTCTTGGCTTGTCTGCCGGGAACTATACCGTCACTGCTTACGATCTATCGACCAGCTTCAATCTACCTCAGGATAACGTCCTTGAACAGGGGGACGGGTACTAGGTTGCTTGATTCGCCAGGGTTCTCTGGTCGCTCTATGGTGCGCCCACCAGCCCCAGAGCTGTGCCAGACCGTATGTGGCCAGAATCACAATGAAAGTGGTGATTGGACTGCGCATACGAGTGTCCATCGCTGAGACCTGTGATGCCAGGGTCAAACCGCTGATGTACAAAATCGGCACACCTGTGACCGCCAACAGCGACCATTCGCTTCTGGCGAAGGCCCAGGCGATCCCCATCAGCGCCAATCCGTATAGCAAGGCATGATAGACCAGCTCAATCGGGATGAACCAGCTCGGCAGGAATTCGGTGATGGCATACATTCGCCAGACGCCGATCGCTGTACCAGCCAGCGCATAAGGCCAGTAGTCGAACAGCCTCCCAACGGCAATCTCGCGCATGAGGGCGTAGGCTTCGGGTGATGGGGCGACGTGGAAATCCCAAAAAGAGAGCGGCGTGACTGTTGTCAGCGCCGCTTCATCACCCAGAGCTTGATAGATCTCAGAGACGTACTCGACGTATAATTCGTCGGCTGGCTGGCCGGTAGCCAAGCCTTCCGCCGAGAGCGCCCGTAAGAAGAGCAGCGTGAAGTTGGTCTGCATCGAGTAGGTGTAGACACCGTGATAGGTCCAGGTGCGATAGCTCCAGCCCAGGTAGGTGATCAGCCCAGCAATCAATAGCGCCAGAGCGGGTTTCCACCAGCGCTTGATCAGGGGTAGGGCGATCAGTGGTGCCACCACCCAGAAATAGATGGCCGTAGGGCGGGCCAGCATCGCCAGCGCCAGGCTGAGTGCAGCGGCAAGCAGTGGCCCAAATGTTTCTTTCTGTGTGTAGACGAGAAGAAAGTAAACGGTGGCGACAAACATCAGATTGAACAACGGCTCTGAAAGGAGCGTAGCGCTGATCGACGCGGAGGCCGGGTCAAGCGCTAGAATGATGCCCGCCGCGAAGGCCAGCCTGCTGCCATCAAGTGGCAGGTCAATCTGGTTGAAAAGGCGGTAGACCAGCAGATAACCTAGCCAAGCGCTCAGCGTGCCGAAGACCACCTGTAACAAGACCGCTGCCAAGATCGAGCCACCAAGGCTGAAAACCAAGGCAAGGGTCAGCGGAAAGAGCGGTGGGCGAACCCCCAACAGCCAGTAAGACAGATCAGCGGATTGTACGAAATGGTTGGCTGCGCCCAACCAGCCAGGGACATCACTGCCACCGAGAACACGCACTGCCAGCGGGTCCGGCAGCCTATCAAGATAAGCTTGATAGCGGAAGGCCAGAATCAGGAGGCGAACGGAAAAGGCGAGACAAATAACGACCAGAGATGCGGAAACAATTGGAAGACCAATCGCCCTGTTACGAGGCGCGACCTTAGCAATGATGCCCACAGCCACCACCCTTAAGAAATCAGATTATCAGCGCACCCATAGAATAGGGATGACTTGCTAAGAACCTGTCGAGATTACCCAACGGTTACCCGCCGTTGGTGCTGTTTGGTATAATTTGAACGTTGATCTTTTTGGAATGAAGAAAAGCAATGATGCCAACCCATTGGGATTTCAAACGTCGCCCGGAGTAACGATGCGTGCTTTCGTCTCGCTCATTCGAGCTTTTATCGGTTAGCAAAAAGAGACAACGCATCGGAGGAATCATGTTAGAGAAACTTGAAGGAATCGTCAGTCGATTCAATGAAATTGAAACCCTTTTGGCGACCCCTGAGGTGGCAACAGACTACCAAAGGGTGGCCGAATTGAGCCAGGAGCGGACCAATCTAGAGCCGATTGTGCAGCGCTATCATGCCTACCGTGCCATCTTGGATGAACTCAAGGACACCAAGGAAATGGCCGAAAACGAGGATGACGGCGAACTACGCCAGATGGCTAACGACGAGATCCGGCGGCTTGAGGGCGAGAGAGAGACCCTCAGCGAAGAGATTCGCCACTTGCTGCTCCCTCGTGATCCACGCGATGACAAGAACGTCATCATAGAAATCCGGGCCGGGACAGGTGGCGATGAGGCGGCTATATTTGCGGCGGACTTATTCCGGATGTACACCCGTTTTGCTGAGAACCAGAACTGGAAAGTTGAGATCCTGAGCAGCAACGAGATCGGCGTCGGTTCGGGTGGCTATAAGGAAGTGGTCTTCAAGATCAAAGGGGCAGGCGCTTTCTCGCGCCTGAAGTACGAGGGCGGCGTGCATCGCGTGCAGCGTGTGCCCCAAACCGAGAGCCAGGGCCGGGTCCATACCAGTACTGCCACTGTCGCGGTGCTGGCCGAAATGGAAGCCGTAGACGTCGAAGTCAAATCAACCGACCTTGAGGTGGAGTCCTATCGAGCAGGTGGGGCAGGGGGCCAGCACGTCCAGAAGAACGACACGGCCATCCGCATCACCCACAAGCCGAGCGGATTGGTGGTGCAGTGCCAGGACGAGCGCAGCAAGACCCAGAACCTGGAACGAGCGATGGCGATTTTGCGGGCCCGCCTCTACGACATCGCCTTGCGAGAGGCAGTCGAGGAGCAAGACGCCGAACGCCGCACGATGGTCGGCACGGGCGAACGCTCGGAGAAGATCCGCACCTACAACTATCCGCAGAACCGTATCACTGATCATCGCATCAACCTGACCACCTATAATCTGTCCATCGTGATGGATGGCGGGATCGATGAATTTCTGGATGAACTGGCCACACGAGATCAGGCTGAACGTCTTCAGGCCGCTGAAGCCTAGAGACTGACAACACTGCTCATCAAGCTACAATGGACCGTCTGAGACGGTCCGTTTTGCATTTTGACAGTACAATCATCCCAGGCGGCATTCGACCGAGGGAGCATATCATGAGTGACAACGAGCAAAAACCTGCTACAAGTGAAAAGCCGAAGAAGAAACGGCGTGGCTGTCTGTATTGGGGTTTGCGGATTGCTGCGCTTCTGCTCCTCCTACTGGTCATCGCAGGGGTGGCAGGCTTCATCTACAACCAAATTGAGATCAACAACGCCAACCGACGATTTGTTGCACCGGGCACTGTGGTTCAGGTCAATGGTCGCCAGATGCACATCCTCTGCCTGGGTGAAGGCGAACCGACCGTCGTCTTGGAGTCGGGCGGAGGCAGCAGCTCGCTGGATTGGCGGCTGGTGCAGCAGGAGGTGGCGGGCTTCACGCGCGTGTGCAGCTATGATCGAGCTGGTTATGCCTGGAGCGAGGGCCTTGGGGGCACAACACGCAGCTATGACCAGCTCATGGGTGATTTGCATGCCCTCCTGAATGCCACGAATATCGACGGTCCGATTGTGCTGGTGGGGCACTCTTTCGGTGGTCTACTCGTTCAGCGCTATGCCAACCAGTATTCTGAGGATGTCGCTGGAATGGTCCTGGTGGACTCAGCCAGCGTCGATCTCTATAGTCGCATGCCCCAGTCGATCCAAACTAACCAGGTTGCTGCCAATCAAGTCTTCAACGGTCTGTCTGCTGCTGCCACGCTGGGCATCTTCCGGTTGCTGGGCGACCAGGCGGCGGGGCTGCTCCCCAACCAATTCAACCAGTTCCCGCTCGAAGCTCAGGCCGCCATCCGGGAGTTCAGTCTCTATCGTGGGTCCTACTTCCAAATCGCCCGCCAGGAAGCGCAATTGAGCGCCAATGCAGCCGAAAGCATTCAGCCGATCACATCGCTGCCGAATGTGCCGCTGCTGGTGATTACACATGGCATCGGCGGAGATTGGATTCCTCCGGGTCCGGTTAGTGCCGAAGAAGTCGGCGCGGCCGAGCAGACTTGGCAAACGGTTCAGCGCGAGTTAGCCAGCTTGACACCTGATGGCGAAGTGATTGTTGCGGAGAACAGCGGCCACTTGATTATTCTGGACGAGCCTGAGGTAGTTGTCGATGCGATCAGGCGAGTCGTAGATGAGGCGAATGAATGATTCAAGGCCGGCCTCATGGAGGATGGCTGCCGCCTGCTCAGGCGGGGGTCATCAGAGTTTTCTAAACATCAAATGCGACCCTAAAGGGCCGCATTTCGCTACGATTACACCTCGCCAGTCTAGGTGACAGCGTCATCGACGCCCTGAACAAAGTTTGCGATCAGACTAATGATAGCCAGGGCAACGAACAGGAAAAACGCAAACTGCGCAAGCGTGGCGAATCCACTGGCGATGATCTCAAAACCAAACACAGCAGCCAGCAGCGCCAACAGAATAAAGGTTAAGGCAGCACCTAACATACATAGACTCCTTTGCACGTTTAATTCTCTTCCAGCATAGCAGTCTAGCCCTAAACACCGTCCAAATCGGACCTAAATTCTTATTGAGACCTGCTTGGCCCAGGACAGTCCCAGCACAAAACAATAAAAGCGCCATAAAAGCGGCCCCATCATCTTACACATATCAGGGCTGTAAATGGCGAATTAGCAGACAGTTGTCTATCATGTGATAGACGCAAACCGCTTCGATAAAGGCCTCATGCAAGTTCTGTCATAGCCATTGTAACAACCCTGGTCGTCATCTATACTCCTCGCACCACCACAGCGAGGAGGCAACCCCCCATGATACGATTTAAGCATGTTAATCTGGCCCTGGCGAGTACTCTAGCATTCCTGATGATGCTCACTGCATGTGCCAACCCTCAAATAGAGACGATCGTCGTCACCGAGATTGTGACGCCAACGCAGGTTGATGAGCCGCCGGATAGCTTCATAGGGCCCCCTGAGCCAACCGGAGACCCCACATTGGATACTCTGATCGTCTGCGTGAGCCAGGAGCCTGATACGCTTTATGGCCTGGCCAGCGTCATGAATGTGACGACTACCATCCTGTTGGCGGTTGATCCACGCGGGCAATATAACGATCGCGCCTATGGTTACGAGACCCAGATGTTGGTCGATAAGCAGTTCCCTACGCTGGAAAATGGCGGGGCCGAATTCCTCGACGATGGACGTCTATCGGTCACCTTCCGCTTCAACCCGCAGATCGCCTGGTCAGATGGCGAACCCTTTACGGTTGATGACATCCTGTTTACCTATGGTGTCATGCTCGACCCGGACTCGGGCGCGACTTCGCGCACCGACCTGGAGAGCTTCGACCTGGAAAAGATCGACGATCACACGCTACGGCTGACCTACAAACAGGGCATCCTCTCACCGTTCTACAGCCTGCCACCATTGACATCAGAGAGTTTTCTTTCTGCGCCATTGCCCGAACACGTCTTGGGCGACATGACGCCTGCAGAGATTCTGGAAAGCGACTACGCCCGCCTACCTGACCCAGTACTGGGCCCGTATCGTTTTGTGGAGTGGATTGAGGGCGAACGGGTCGAGCTGGAAGCCGTGCCCAATTGGTGGGGCGGAGAGGCGAGCACGCCCAATTTGATCTTCCGCTTCATCACCGACAGCAACCAACTGCTGGCGTCCACATTCTCTGGCAACTGTGACTACGCGAGCAGCGATGGCTTGCAGCTCACCCAACTGCCCTTTATTCAGCGATCTGCTGACCAGGATTTGATCCAGTTTGACGCCATCGCTGGCACGCTATGGGAAAAACTCGACTTCAACATGGCGCCACCTTCGGGCAGCGGGCAGCTTCCCTTCTTCGCTGATTTGCGTGCTCGGCAGGCTGTGGCCTACGGCACAAACCGACTGAGCATGACCGAGGACATTCTTTTTGGTGAAGTCGATGTCCTCAACAGCTACCTCCCCAGCGATCATTGGGCTTGGAACCCCGCCACTGAGGATGCCTACCCCTATGACCCGGACCAAGCGCGCGCCTTATTGACGGAGATCGGTTGGGAGCTGGGCGAGGACAATGTGTTGTTCGCGCCGGAGGAGATTCGCGGTGAATATTCCTGTGGGCGCGGCGAGTGGGTCATCCCAGCCGGAACACGCTTTGAAATCAGCTTCGGTTCGACCAGCGGCAATACCCTACGCGAGCAAACTTCGACTCTCTTGCAGGCGGACATGGCTGAGATCGGTATCGACCTACGAATCGACCTGCTGCCCTCATCGGTTTGGTTTGGGGCCGATGGGCCGCTCAACACACGCAGCTTCCAGATCGGCCAGTATGCTTCAAGAGCCGGCACTGATCCGGGCGCCTTGTTTCGTTTCGCCGGACAGAATGTCTATCGCACACCGGAAGGGGAATTCCGGGTCGCCGATACCCTCCCTGATACCTACGCCGACCAACTGGCTGCTCTAGCGATTCCAGCGAACTGGTCTGCTGGCGTGTATCCCGACGATCTCAGTACGTTCCTACGTTTTGGTCGGCCCGACAACCTACCTGAGGGCTTTGAGTTGGTCTACAGCGAACAGATTCCCGACGGCTATGATGGCGGCGAAGGCTCCAACCGCTCCGGCTGGTGCGATCCACGGGCCACCCAACTGCTGTGGGATGGCTCGAATCAACTGAGCGACGCGGATCGCCTGCCAATTTACTACGAGTTTCAGGAGCTGTACGTCGAGCAGCTTCCCAGTCTGACGCTCTTCCAGCGGGTGAACATCCACGTCTATTCACGCTACCTTTGCGGAGTCGAAAATGGACCAGTGAACTTCCCCACCTGGAACATCGAAAGCTGGTATCTGACCTCTGAAGGAGAATGCTGAATTCTATAGTAGGGGGACCGGAGGTTGTGACTCTGCCCCTGCATGGGTTTCACCATTGTCAGCGTTATACTTAAGATGCTGCAAGACTGGCCTCATCCTGCCTAGCGAGGAGCGCATCACATGTTCGGACTGCCATCGACGCCAACATCATCCTCTGTAATTCAACCGGCCACGTCTCTGATGATCGACCACGCGGTGATCGTTGTCAAAGACCTGGAAGAAGCCATGGTGGACTACACTGACTTGGGCTTCAACGTAGTCAAGGGTGGCCAACACACCGATGGAATCTCGCAGAATGCACTGATCGGTTTTCATGATGGTAGTTACATCGAGCTTTACGATGTGCTGCGCTGGCCAGAGTCCCCGCCCGAAGATCGCCTGAAGAACCGATTTATCCGTAACGCGGCACGCGGCGAAGGGCTGTCTGATTTTGCTCTGCTCACCGATGATATGAGTGGTCTGGTGCAGGAGGCCGCCCATCGCGGTCTGGTGCTGCACGGCCCGACCGAAGGCGGACGGATGCGCCCCGATGGCCAGGAGCTGCGCTGGCTGTCAGCGGTACCCGAAGAGATGCCCTATCCCTTCCTGATCCAAGATGTGACGGAGAACTATTTGCGCCTGCCCGATCAACTGGAGCATCCTAACGGGGCCAACGGCATAGCTGGGTTGATCGTTGCGGTGGGCGGACTGGGCGAAGCAGTCGAGCCTTTTAATCTGCTGCTCGACAGCAGCCCCATTGAGACGCGCAGCGACCTGCCTGGCTCCGCCGGATTGGACTATACGCTGCCCGGCGCCACCCTCACTTTGATGATGCCGATTGGCTTGAACAGTCCACTACACGATCCGCTCACCCAACGTGGGCCATCACCCTTCCAATTAAAGCTCTATACCGATGATATTGATCGCGTGGGCCTGCTCGACCTGGAGAAGACCCACGGAGCACGCATCGAGATGGTTGGCTAACGCGGCAGCCTGATGTCTGTTCTGCAAGTCGCCGTCTATGCCTTCACCTTATGGATGGGCCTCTACATGCTGGAGCGCGCCTGGCACAAGCCAGGTATGCGCTATGCAGGGCTGGGCCTGCTGATCTATGCGATTGGCCTGGCCAGCGTTTCCTTGGCCGACAGCGCAGGCCAGCGCGTCACATGGCAGCCCTACGTTGCCCTGTTGACCGTGCCACTGTGGGCTTTAGCTCTCCCCAATCTTCACCAGATGGCCCAGACGATCAGCAAGACCCGCCGCGTCTTGATTCTGGCTTACCTGGGGGCGGCTTTCTTCTTAATGACAACCATGATGATCCTGATCCCGCAGCACATCCTGGCAAACACCGATCTGCTGGTCGCGCTAAGCATCGACCTGGTGCTGATGGGTTTTGCCATTGCCTGGATCAATGCCCGCGATGATGGCGAGGCCCTGCTGCCCGATGCACTGCGCTCGCTGCTGCTGGCAGGTGGCGGCTGCCTGATCTTCGGCGGGCAGATCGCGCTGATCTTGCTGGTGCAGGCGGAAAGCTCGGCAGCCTTCCGCCTGCTCCTCTTCGAAACCCTGACCAGTGTGATCATCCTGGTGGTGTTCAGTCGCCAGATTGCAGCGGCGGTCGACGGGATCGTCTATCGATCTGCCCCAGACCTGCGGGTCTCACGCGCTGCCCTGCGGGACGCGGCTACGCAAGTCGCTCGCAGCGATCCGAGCTTGTCGCTGGCGACGATTGACAACGAAGAATTCGATCGCCTGACCAGGCGCACACTGAGCAACATGAATCATCCACAGCGATTGGTGGCCAGCCCCCTGATGAAGCTGCCTTTCTTGGCTGTGGATGATGAGCTTGGCTCGCTGGAACGCGCACAGCGCCTGCGAGAGACTTTGGCCGAAAGCATCATGAAGCTCAAGCCTAGCCACGACGAGGCCAAGGGCATCACGGAGGAGTGGCGACACTTCAACGC
>JAADYZ010000389.1 GCA_010092775.1 Chloroflexota bacterium | reverse complement strand
TGGTTGATTATCTCTACGGGGCGCTCAATTATCAGATTGAGCATCACTTCTTCCCAGGGGTGGCCCGCCACAATATGCGCGAAGCCCACGCGATCGTTAAGGCCTTTTGCATCGAAAAGGGCATCCCCTATCACGAAACAGGGATCGTCCAATCCTATGTTGAGATTGTTCAATATCTCAATGATGTGACCGCCAGCGTACGTGCTGAGGAACAGGCCGCCGTCGTTAAAGAACGTAGCAAGAGCTAAGCCGAGCTTTTTTAAGGGCGGCTCATGGTCGCCCTTATTGATTCTTAGATCGATCCTTGGGTCACCTGCTGTCGAATCAGAAGATGACAGACTGCCTATCTTCAAGCTATACTGGAGGAGATCGCCTGATCAATCTTCTTCTTCCGACGGAGAGCGCTGTTCCATGATCTATTACACAACCGACGGGCGTGCAGAGTATCAACTTGAGGACCCTGCCTTCATCTATCTACTGTTCCAGCAAGGCCTGACCAACGGGGTCGCTTGGTGCAATCCGCGTACCGACCCGGATGATCCGGAAGGCAGTTTGCGTTCAGTCGCACTGAATCCCTCCACGAAGGGCGAACGCGACGCCCATATCCTCCACACGGTTCCCCCAGAGCAAATCCAAAGTGTGGTGCTCAGCCTGGTCGATAAACGTGCCCAACTGCTCCAGACTCAGGGGCAAACGCTCATGTACACCAAGGGCTTATCAGCCGGGCGTCTCTTGGTCTTCTATCCGCAAGAGATGGCCTTAGACGGTCTACTACAGCCTGAGACCGCTGGTCTTTTTGATGGCACCAATACGGTCGCCTGGGATACCTGGGTGTACGCAGCCCAGGGCAAGCGCAAGAGCAGTGACGGCAGCTATGAGGCTGACTTGTGGTATGTCATCTGCTGGATTCCGCCGGAGTTCGAGAGCCTGGTCGATCGTGCCATGACCGTGATGCCGGGCCCCTGGATGGACTGGATTACAGAAAGCGATCCGTCGCTCTTCTAATAGAGGGTGAACTTGCGATGATGGATGGCATGACCCAGTTTGTTCTGATTGATCTTCTGGCCCAGCGTGTAGCGGTGCTGCGCATCACCGAAGACATGACGCCTGACGAAACCCTAGAGTGGATCGGTCTCCATGGTGACGTTCGTAAGCTAGATAACGGCGACGATGTAGTCTATCGATTTACGTCACACTTGGGCATTATAGCTGACTTCACCTTTGGTCAGAATGATCAACTCATCGTTATTCGCTAGCCCCTATTCGCTAGCCCCCGCCCGGAGAAAGACTCGACTCGCTGAAGTATGGGGAGGCTCTGATGACCATCGACAAAGTGAACCTGAGCGAGAAATTCAACCTGTTTAGCGAGCAGTGGAAACCGCACCTGATCGCTACGGTCGACAATTACGCGGTCAAGGTTGCCAAACTGCAAGGCGAGTTTGTGTGGCATCATCACGAAGAAGAGGATGAGCTCTTCATGGTGATCAAAGGCCAACTGACCATCAAGCTGCGCGACGGCGAAATCGTCTTGAATGAGGGCGAAATGGTGGTGATCCCCAAGGGGATTGAGCATCTGCCTGTCGCAAATGACGAAGCCCACATTTTGCTGTTCGAACGCAAGGGCACCCTCAACACCGGCAACGTGCAAAGCGAACTGACCAGGGAACAGATCGACGAGATCTAATCCTCGCCTGCTGCTTCAACGAGGTAACCTAGACTGCGCCAGCGATTGAGGGCAGCAATGAGCAGTGCGGCTGGCAAGTAGGCTAGAGCGAACAGAAGTACGGTGAGACCGAACACCAAGGCCAGCGACATGTCCCATTCAGCATCCATCCGCGCAGGCCCAATGAGGAAGCTGCTGTCATCTAGCGAGTCGCCTTCCTCCCGGATGATATGCTGCTCGGGCTGGTCCGGATCGACCACGAGCGACAAGCTTGCTTGATTTTGCAGTGACTGCAAGGTTTCGATGTTTTCATCTGGCCATTGCACAGTGGCATTCGTCGTTTGATCATCCAGGACGAATTCATAGGTCAAGGTCAGATCGATCCGTTCGCCGTCCTCGCCAACCTCCATCTCGACGATATCGGCATCTGTTTCAATCCAGTCGCTCCGCAGCATCAGCCAGGCCAGGTCAATCCCCACAAAGGCCAGATTGATGTTGAGCCACAGGCCCGCTATGAGCCCCATCAGTCCGATTGTAGCCAGGCTGCCCGCGGCAGCTTCTTGGCTACTGAAGGCGGGTCCTATATCTGGGTACAGGGAGGACGGCCAGGATCGTGTCCACCGGCGGATGAGCAGCAGCATGATACCAATCGGGGCGCCGATCAGCAGGACAATCAACAGGGCGGCGAAAGCAGTGAAGCCCCACATCGGTTTATTGGCCTTTGCTGCGGTGCTGCTCACGCAGCATCTTGCTAGCGTCAATGACAAGTGGGATAAAGAGACTCATCCCTATTGACAATACGAACGACACAATCACCAGTTGAAAGATGCTTCGCCCCAAAGTGCGCGCTGACTGAGGCCGCCCTTCGAGAGCGGAACGCTCAAACTCATCCGGATGATGGTAGACCTCTATCTCAGAGCCTGGATTGAAGTCTTCGATCCGCCAGTCTGGCACATCTCGGACCAGGGCACTTCCCTGGTAGCTTCGATCGTCTACCACATAGCGATAGTTGACCTGCACGCTAACCCGTTCCGGGCTGTCGATGAATGCCGATGACAATACTTCGCCCTGCACGGTACGCCAGTCGAGCCGCGGAAGTCCCTCGCCGATGGGCACTGCGGCTTGCCAGGTCGTATTCAATGCGACGCCCAAAAAAGGGATCAAGAAGAGCGTGGTAATGATCATCGCCTTTTGGTCGAAATGGTAAGCACCCAGGACAAACCTGTGCAGAAAGACCCCGAAGAGAGCTGCATCAAAGACGGCGAACAAAAAGATCGCCACAGTGATGGGGTTGATCATAGGCCGTGCACCTTGAAGCGTTCCCCGACAAGACGTGGCGTGAGCAGCGCCTGTGCCAAAACGACCGCATAGGCGTAAACGAACAGCATCAGGCCTATGCCTGCGAAGTACACACCAGCCAGCGCGGCGCGTTCAAGCGGGTCAGGTGGGGGGAGGGCGGTGCTCTCCGCTGGGGCGGATGGATTGCTGTAGATCGTGACCTGATCCCCAACCTCCCAAAAGCGCGCATCAATGGCGATTTCGCCGGTCAATGTTTCCTCCTGCGTATAGCTCGCGTCATCAACGCTGTAGCTATAGCGGACGAGTGCTGGGTCGGTCAGGCCACCCAACTCTGTCGCCTCAACAGTCGCCTCGATGACCAGCCAATCTTCCTGCAAGACACTGCGAGCCAACCCATCGGCTGCATCAGTCATCAGGCTGTATCCTGCGAATCCGAAGATCGCCGTAAAGACCAGCCCGAAGATCACCGCCCCACCGACTTGAGTGGCCGTTGCGCCGGTCCACATCGTCAGCTCACGGCCTTGATCGATGCGCCGCTTCTTGACAAGGAGGATCGCCGCCAGCGCAGCACTCGCGACGATGAGCGGAAGAAGGATGCCTAGTCCGATCAATCCGTTTGCCAGGATCACGCTCCCACCCCCCTGACTGATCCCATCAGCAGGCCGACGGGATCGTGATCAAAAAGCCGAGCATAAGCTGCGTTCTGCCTCAAGAGGTTTTACTCGTCGTCCTCGATCTTCTCGACAGCCTTCACATGGTCGATCTCCAGGCGGAAGGCGCCCTCTTGCTTGTCGGAGATAATGAAGCCGACCGAGCGTAGCATTTGCGGATTGAGTGCGGGCGCAGGGACTTTCGTGCCGAACATGCGTGCCTCGAAGGCATCGAAGGGGATGCTCACCTTGAGCCAGGTGTCGGCTTGCGTCTCCACGCGCAGATCGTAACGGAGGGGTGACCAGGTGGGCTCAGTGCGTAGAAATACGCCATAGATTTTACCGTCACCCTTCAGGCGCACTTCGATGCCATCGAAGGCGCTCAGGTCCATCACCTCAGGCTCAGATTGGACCGACGCGAAGCCGCCATTGTTCTCCAGTGAGACCATTCCCGTGAAGATGGCGTGACCACCTTCGAGTAAGAATGTGCTGCTGGAGCGGCCACCCATCACGCCGTCATTGGTGATGCGCCAGCGCCCAGTCTTTCCTGATGCTGCAAAGTCAAACAAAACGTCGTCAGCCATCGATTGTCTCCCATCAGCTCAAAAAAAGGTCATCTCATCTTCTATTGTGCAGGGAGCAACCCCTCCTGACAAGGGCGACATGGCGACGGCTGCCAACCGCTCGGCTGGATTAGCGATTTCGGTCGAGCTTCACCAGGCGCATCCGCAATCCCAATTGATGCAAAACGGCGATTTGCGCGTGAGGGCGGCTTCTGCGTTCGCTGGCAATCTGGCAGTCTGGAAAGCGGATTGCGTCCAAGTCGACCTGAGCAGCATCCTCGATTGGGCGGCGACGCACCGGCATCAATTCAATCGGCGTATGCACCAACGGGTTGACGATTCTCGTTTTTCTTGAACGCGCAGTCGCCCGCCGATCTTGCTGCTCACGATAAGCTCCCAAACGTCAGGCCAAGTCCGCTTCAACCTGGACGAACTGCCGCTCGTATAGGGTGCGATACAGCCCATCGCCTGCGACTAGTTCATGGTGGGTGCCGATCTCCACAATCCGACCAGCCTGGACGACGCAAATCTGATCGGCATTGCGGATGGTGCTCAGACGATGGGCGATGACAATCGCGGTGCGCTCCGACAGCAAGCGATCTAAGGCATCTTGGATCAGAGCCTCGGTGATCGTATCTACGCTCGCAGTGGCCTCGTCAAGGATCAGAATCCTGGGGTCGGCCAGTACCGCCCGCGCAATACAGATCAACTGGCGCTGACCCAGCGAGAGGTTCACCCCGCCTTCCAGAATTTCCGTGTCGTAGCCGTCCGGCAGGTTGCTAATGAAGTCATGGGCGTTGGCAAACTCTGCTGCCGCGACCACCTCGTCCGCGCTAGCTTCCGGTTTGCCAAAGCGGATGTTGTCAGCGATAGTGCCAGAGAAGATGAAGGCATCCTGTGGCACTATGCCCATCTGCGCCCGCAGCGAACGCTGCGCGACGTCGCGTACATCGACTCCATCGATCAACACGGCACCCGACGTGACATCATAGAAACGTGCTACCAGATTGCTGATAGAGGTCTTGCCAGCGCCGGTCGGCCCGACCAGTGCCACCGTCTGCCCAGGTGCAATACTCAAGTTGATGTCATGCAATACCGGCTCGTTATCGGCATAGCCGAAGACCACATCGCGTAGGTCTACCGCGCCATCGATCGGTGGCATGGGTTTGGCGTTGGCTTTGTCCGCCACGCTTGGCACCTCGTCGATCAGTTCTAAGACCTTGGCGCCGCCCGCCATCGCTGATTGCATGGTGGTGAACAACACACTCAATTGACGAATCGGGATGAAGAAGCGCGTCACATAGGAGAGGAATGCAACCAGGGTTCCCAGGGTCAGGGCATCCCCTGCGACGGCGTTGCCCCCAAACCACAGTACGATTCCCGTTGCGATCATGCCTAGTAGCTCGACCGAGGGCAGGAAGACATAGGAGAGCCGCATCGCATCCACGTGAGCATCCAGATTGTCGCGGTTGGCGGTGTCGAATTTGAACTGAGCGCTGTCTTCCTGCGCAAAGGCTTGAATCACGCGCATCCCGGCGATGTCTTCGGCCAATGTGCCCACCAGATTCGCGATGGTGGCGCGCGTTTGACGGAACGCGGTCTTTGCATGATTAGAAAACCAGATCGTGATAGCGATCATCACCGGCATCACGGTGAAGGTCAGCAGGGCCAACTGAGGGCTAAGTGAGACCATCACGATGATGATGCCAAGCAGCACCATCACATCTGACACCAGCGTGATTAAGCCCTGCGACAGCAGATTGTTGATCACTGCCACATCATTGATCACACGGGAGATGGTGACGCCCACAATATGGGTGTCGTGGTAGCCGATCGGCAGCCGTTGGAGATGCTCAGTCATCTTGTGGCGCAGCGTGGTCAACACGCGCTGACCGGCGAAAGCGAGCAAATACTGCTGCCCTCCTGTCGAGAGGTAAAGCACGACAAAGGCACCGAGCATCGCCAGGACGATCGGCGGCAAACCGGCCAGATCACCAACGGCGATGGTGTCGTCGATTGCCGAGCGGATCAACAGCGGGATGATCACACTTACGACGGAGGCAATCACCATCAGAACAAAGGCCACCACCATGTGCCGCCAATAGGGCTGCAGATAGCTCAGCAGGCGCAGCACCACCTCTGAGTTAAAGACCTGCCCCTTGGCCTCATCATCGACGTTCTCGCCAAAGTCGCGGAGCGCACCTTTGGGGCCACCTTGAAATCCGCCCCCACCGATTGAGAAGCTCACTGCTGCCCTCCTCCCATGTTACCCTGGGCGATCTGGTCGATTGCTGCCTCTTGTGGTTTGAGCTGCTGATGATATATCTCAGCATACAAGCCCGATCGGGCTAGCAATTCCTCATGCGTGCCACTGGTAGCGATCTGCCCCTTGTCCAACACCAGGATTAAGTCGGCTTTGCGCACCGTACTAAGCCGCTGTGCAATGATGAAGGCGGTGTAATTCTGGATCAGGTTGTCCAGTGCAATCTGGATCAAGCGCTCGGTTTCCGTATCCACACTTGAGGTTGCATCATCCAGAATCAGGATGCGCGGGTCCTTCAGCAAAGCCCGCGCAATCGCAATGCGCTGCTTCTGCCCGCCAGAGAGTGTGACCCCGCGCTCGCCCACCTCGGTATCATAGCCATGTGGCAGGTCATGCACGATGAAGTCATGCGCCTGGGCGGCCTTGGCGGCTGCGATCATCTCGTCTTCGCTAGCCTCTGGCCTGCCAAAGATGATGTTCTCACGCACCGTTGCGGCAAACAGCACCGTCTCTTGTAACACGATGCCGATCTGATCGCGCAGCGAGGTCAACGATACCTGGCTGATGTCCTGCCCATCAATTCGTATGCAACCGCTGTCGGGATCGTAGAAGCGCGGGATCAGGTTGGTGATGGTCGATTTGCCGGATCCAGTCTTACCGAGCAGGGCGACGACTTGTCCCGGCTGCACCTCAAGGCTGATATTGTGCAGGACGGTGTAACCCGAAAAATAGGAGAAGCTCACGTTCTCGAAGCGGACATGGCCTTCAACGCGGGGCAGGTCCGCAGCCTCCGGTACCTCTTGCACCTCGGATCGTGCATCCAGAATCTCAAAAATGCGCTCCCCAGAGGCCGCTGCCATGCCCAAGACGGGCGCAATCAAGCCAAGCAGGCGTGCCGGTTCAGCAAGCTGGCCCATGTAGGTCAAGAAGGCCACCAACTGCCCAATTGTCATCTGATCGCGCACAACCAGCACCCCACCCGCCAGGATAATGATGACGGTGCTGAGGTTGGCGATCAGGATCATCAAGGGCGCATTGACGGCGCGCAGCTTGCTGGCCTGCATGGCCAGATCAAACCAATGGCGATTTTGCTCATCGAAGCGTTCGAGTTCAGCGTTTTCCTGCGCAAAGCTCTTGATCACCCGCGCCCCGCGCAGATTCTGCTCCAGCCGGGTGGTGAGTACACCGAGTTGATCTTGCTCTTTGCGCGAGATCGGGCGGATGCGCGCTGAAAAATAGGCCGAGCGCCAGATCAAAACCGGCATCACCAGCAGGGCCATCAGGGCGAGCTGCACGTTGATCGTCAGCAAGAAGATAGCCGTACCGACCAACAGCACCGAGCCTTCAACCAATCGCAGGGTGGCCCTGCCTGTCAGGAAGCGCATCCACTCCACATCGCGTAGCGCTCGCGAGAGGTGCTGCCCTGCCTCGGTCTTATCGTGATAGTCGAAAGACAGGTGTGTCAGCTTGCGGTGGATTTCCTTGCGTAGATCGTAGGCAACGCCCTGGGACGCCTCTTCCACCCACACACCTTGAAAGAAGTTCATGATGGCGCGTGCTAGGGCAAGCCCTACCAAGACCAGAACTGCATAGCCCAGGAATGCCCGGTCGCCGCCCTCAATGCCTCGGTCGACAATCCAGCCAATGAGCTGTGGAATGACCGCAGGATACCTTGCATCAACAGCAGCAACACTAGCGTCCCAATCACCAGCTGCCGTCGTCGGCCTAGATAGCGGTATGCCCGCTGCAAAATGGTCCAGGTTCGGGTTGGCGTCGATGGGGTAGTCATCAGTCATTTTCCCAGCATCTTAAATGGACACAGCATTGTTGAGTATAACGCATGGTGGAAAGCCGCCAGGTCTTCGCTCAGGCGACCTCAGAAATTGGGGGAGACGATTTCCATTTTTTGGTTTATGATTGAAGTATCCCAGATCAATTCATAGTTCCTGTCGAGGCCAAGTCCCCATGAATGAGGTTCATCTGCCCGCCAGTCTGGAGCGGTCTCTGTCCTCCGAGAGCATTATCGATCGCCTGGAAGGGGTCCGTACCCTATCGTCATTTCTTACAACGGCCAATCCAACCCTGATAAGTCTGGCCGAAGATCGCCTTAACTGGTTGGCGCTGAACGATCCATCGCCTGATGTACGGATGAAAGCTGGAGCCGCTTTAGGTTGGGACCTGCCGCCCTTCTCTGCAGAGCTGCCAGACGCGACCTTGATCGAAACCGACGCCCGCCCTCCCACTGAACGACTCTATCCTCGCCCCCATGCGAAGGTCTATAGCAGTGAACCGAGCCAACCACTGCCCTATCCCATTGCGGATTGGCCTTGGCTGATGATCAGCTTTGCCTTTTTCGCACTGGCTGGAGAGGTCGCTGGCTTTGGCCTGCTGCTGATGAGCATGCTCGAAAACGGCCTGGTGGATACCCTGGCGGTTACGTCCACCTTGGTGGCCCGCCTCACTGGCATCTCGATTTTGCTCACGATTGGGGTTGTGTGGTTTGTCTTCGTAATCATGCCCTTAGACAGTCGCCGCCGGACCTGGCTGACCTTTGCCGGAGGGCTGTTGTTTGTCGCTGGTACAGCATTGATCGCCACTGAAGGCTGGCTGCTGGCTACGATTATGGTGGCTATGGCGGCCTTCCCGCTGTGGACCTGGGTCTATTGGGCGGGGCAGCAAGAACGGCGCATGCTGGATAAAGCTCGCGAACTGCTGACGGAGGTCAAACAGTTGCGCGCCAATGGGCATCTGGCGCAAGCGCGGCAGGTGGAACAAGCGGCGGATCGGATTTTGCGCGGCTTGGGTACGCTGAAAGAAGCGGAAGACCTACGTCGCTAGAGTTTCTTATGATAGGCTTCAATTCGGCGGTGGGCCTCCACGCCGGTCAAATAGCCGTGCGCCCGCGCGGCATCACTGAATCTCAACACTCGTTTGTGGAGCAGCTTGTGCGCATCTTTAAGGATGCGCTTCGCGCGTTTATCGTGCTTGGCCTGCAGCACGTCATAACAGACCAAAGCGATCCATACGGGTTCGTCGGTCCCTTCCAGCCGGCTTTCATCGAGCAGGTCGAGAATCTCCTCAACGACTTCGAGCGCCTGGCGCTTTTTGTCCTGCCGAAGCCTGAGAGCGGCCAGGCCAGCCAATGGCGCTGCAATCTGAGGGCCGCGACCTACCTCGCGCCAAACGCGCAGCGCTTTATCGTAGGCGCGTTCGGCCTCGTCGAAGTCCTCCAGTTCGCGCAGGGCATGGCCTAAGACGGTGCAGGCATCGGCCTCAAAGGCCATCGCACCCCGTTCCTGTGCAATGCGAACAGCCTGTCGCGCCAGGTCACGCGCTTGCGGATCATTCTCTTTGTGATGGTAAACCAGGGCCAAGCTGGACAGCACTTTGCTCTCCACCTCATGATTCTGAGACAACTGCACCGCGATCAGCGCACGTTCAATGTGATCCTGGGCAGCAGCATATTCGCCCAGACTGTCATACGTCAGGCCCAAACCCAACTCGGCCCAGGTCTCACCATATAGATCGCCCACCTCCCGCGCGATCAACGCCGCATGTTCGAAATCCTCTAGCGCATCCTCATAGTGCCCAATGGCCCGTGCTACAAAGCCCAGGTTGCCGAATTGCAGGCCCTCTGCCTGCCGGTTGCCGATCTCGTGGAAGAGCAGCCGCGCCTCTTCATAATACTGATAGGCTACACGGTAATCCGCGCGGAAGCGTGCCACCTCACCGAGATTGGCGAGCGCTTTGGTTTCGCCCTGTACGTCATCGATTTGACGCGCCAATTCCAGCGAGCGTAAATAGGATTCAGCCGCCCCCGCGCTGTCGCCGGTCGTCAGCAGAATGTTGCCGACCGTGCGGGTGATGTCAACCTCCACCTGGGTGAACTGATGCGCCTGCGCTAAGCTAAGCGCCCGATCTAAACGAGCCATCGCCTTAGGGAATTCGCCCAAACGCATGTGTGCCTGCCCCCAGCGATAGGTGCCGGTGGCCTCTTGCTCCGTTGCGCCAGCCTGCTGTGCATAGGCGATTGCCTGTTGCGCTGCCTCCATTGCATCATGATAGAGCGAAGTCGCCTCGGCGTAGGAGGCTTCTCGCAGATAGGCGATGGCGCGCCTGCGGTCGTCGTCCAGTTGGTCAGCAATGCTGTGCAGCAGGGCCAGGTCCTGGCGCTGGATCGAGCGAAGGCCGAGTCGGTGTGCTGTGCGCTCGTGCAGCAGCAGCAGCGGCCAAAAGCTCTCGGCGTCTTCGGCTGGATACAATTCGATCGCTCGCCACAAGAACGTCAGTGCTTCGTTGTTGGAAAAGCGTGCCGCGGCTTGTCGCCCCGCTTGTTCGGCATACCAGCGCTCACGTTCCCAATCGCCCACATAATGAAAGTGCGTAGCCAGGTCAGCATAATGTGGGTTCAGGTTCGATTGATAAGTCGTCTCGATCGCTGCTGCAACCTGGGCATGCACACGCGCTCGCTCAGCGTCCGACATCGTCGCCAGCAGACCGTCACGCAGCTTGTCGTGCGAGAACAACCACCGTTCATCTTGAATGTCGAAAATGGCGGCATTGGCACAGGCCGCGAGCCACTCTTCCAAGGAGTGGCCAGCTAGCAGCTCACCCTCGCTGGCACGTACGGCATTGTTCAGCATCCGCAGGTCGATCCGTCGTCCGCTGACCGCCGCTAGGCGCAGCAAGTCGTGCCCCCATGATGGCACACGACGCAAGCGCCGCCGCACGATGGTTTGTACACCGTCGGCAAACATCTGTACGGGGATATCGCGCTGGATGACTGCGTCTAGTCCACCTGCCTCTTCGGCCAGAGCACGCAAGGTTTCTACCAGGAAAAAGGCGTTGCCTTCACTTTCCCGCTGCAGTAGTTCAACCAGTTCAGATTGCCCGGCGAAGTCGCCCAACATGGCCAGGCTTAACTGGGCAATGCTTTCATCAGAAAGAGGGTCCAGGGTCAACAGGTTCGCCCAGGGTAGTTCAGCGGGCAGATCAGCTCGTTCATCCGCGCGATAGGTCCCAACCACCATGACAGGACGGTCAGCAACCTGGTATTGCAGCCGCCGGATGGGTTCGAGGCTTTCGTCCATCCAGTGCAGGTCCTCCAGCAGCAGCACCAGAATGCCATCATGCCGCAGACAGGCTTCCACAATGCGTTGGACCAACCGCTGTTGGTGGGCACGTGCAGCGAGCTTGGGCGGCGCAGGGAAAACCTGCTTGAACAGCGCGGGCAGCCCCGGCACGATCTCCTTCAAAACGCTCGCAGCCTCGACGCTCGCCACGCCATCCGCCACGATCAGGCGTTGCAGTGGGTCTCGCCAGAGCTGAAAGGGTAAGCCGCCGCCCTCCACACCCTGACCACGCAGCACCAGCGCACCGCTCACCATTGCGTAAACCCGCAGTTCGGTCAACAGCCGCGACTTACCGATGCCGCTCTCGCCGCCAATCAGCCAGATGCTGCCCTGGCCGGCTGCTGCCTCGTCAAAAGCCCGGGTCAACGTCGACAGTTCGGTCTCCCGCCCGACGTACTGTGCCGTCTGCAGGTAGCTTTCTCTCACCTCAGCCGACTCAATCGGGATAGGCCGACCAGTCGCGTCGCAAAGGGCAACGATCACATCGTGCGCGCTCCGATAGCGTTGACCAGGGTCCTTGTCGATCATGCGCATCACGACGGCCCGCACGTCAGGCGGCGCATCCATCAGGGTTTCGTCGGGAATCTCCAGCATGATCTGCAAAATCAGCGAGGCCATCGTGCCCTCGCTCTGGTCAACCGGATGCTCACCCGCCAGCATCTCAAACGCGATGATCCCCAGCGAATAGAGGTCTGTCACTTCAGAGGAGACTTCGCCGTGCACCACCTCCGGCGACATGTAGGCGAAGGTGCCAACCGTGCGCTCCTTGCTGGGTTGCCGGTCAGATTCAACCGACAGGCCAAAATCCAGCATGCGCACCCGACCATCCGTCACCAGTAGATTGCCGGGCTTCAGGTCCCGATGCAGCATCCCACGCCGGTGCAGATACTCCAGGGCTTGCAGCGCTTGCACCAAAAGATCGATCTGGATGTCAAGCGCTTGGCTCGTCCCGGCTTCAGTGATGGTGACCGCATCGGACAGGAGGTCCATCGTGAAGTAGGGGCGCTGCTCGTCATCAAAGCCGTAGTCTCGAACGGTGATGATATTGGGATGGCGCAGTGAGGCCAGCATTTGGAATTCATGCGTCAGCGAGACCCGCAAGCCACGTCGGTCACTGTTGGCGCGCCACGACCCAAAACGGAGCGACTCTGGGTCTGCGGTGACGCGCTTTAAGGCGACAATCTGGGCGGCAGGGGTATCTGCCAGGCGATCAATCGCCCGAAAGACCGTGCCCATGCCACCTGCCCCAAGCTTCTCGCGCAGGATGTACCGATTGCCAATGATGGTTGGTTCAGCTTCGTCAGACATTGCTGGCGCTTCCCTGGCTAGCCGGTCGATCCTTCCATTATACCAGTGCAGTCCTGCTATCACGGGATTGAAATCCAAATGCAAGCATATGACACAAGTCACGTGACGAAGACTTGGAAAAACAGGTATACTAATGGTGCGAGTTCAATACCCACTGCGGAGGGGACACCCTATGAACAAACGCCTGATCGCTCTTATCGCTGCTTTGATTGTTGCTGCCTTTGCATTGGCTTTGTCCTCTGCAAGCCCGGCCCAGGCTGAGGCGACCGAGGCTTCGGACTTTGACCAGTGGGTAGATAGTCTGCCCGCCCCAGGTCCCGATCCGGCTGCGCCCACCCTGCGGCAGACCGAACCCTGCGGTGAGAACTGCTTCCCACCGCCCCCCACCGGACCGACACCGCTCCGGCTGTGGCGTGCAGACTACTGGCCCAATGACTATTTCTACGGTTCGCCCACCTTCACGGATTACGTGACGGGTTTTCCAGAGCAACCTGGCTGGGAGATTTTTGAGGAATGGCAGGATGGCGGCCCCATCGATGACCCCTTCTTTGAGGAGTTCTTCGGCGTACGCTACCTGCGTCACTTCACCCTCAACCGCTTCGTCAGCGGAACGGTTACAGTCATCAGCGATGATGGCTTCCGCGTCTTTGTGAACGATAGTCTGTTGATCGATGAATGGCGCCTCATGGGTGGAGAAGAGATCACACGCTCGGTTTCGGCTGGTGCGGGTGAGTATTTCGTGACAATCTACTATTTCGAGTTCACTGGCGAGGCGCAGTTTAAGTTCCGCATCGACGTGAACTAGGTCAATCCAGGTAACAGTACAAGCGGGTGCCAATAGGGTGCCCGCTTTTTGATTCAGCGCATGGCAATTAACATCGTCTGGAGCGAGTCCGCCAGGAAGATGATCGCTGTCCCTCCCACTGCCAAGATCGTCCCGAACAGTGCTCCCCAGCCCAGCTTCTCCTTAAACACAAAATAACTGATCGGCAGCAGCAGTATCGGCGTCAGCGCGATCAGCGTGGAGGCAATCCCTACGGGCGCGTTCTGCACTGCCACTAAAGACAGCCAAACCCCAACTGCCGGACCAGCGATCGAACCAAGCGTGATACCAATCATTGCTTTGGGAGTCTCGCGCAGCTTTTGGAAGTTGTCGCCTACTTTCCCGCTGATCGCCGCAATCAGCCAGATGACCCCAGTCGAGGCCACCAGCCGGATCATGTTGCCAGACAGCGCCGAGAACTCGCCGACAAGGCCGGCTTTCGAGGCGGTCAGCCCGGCGGCCTGCCCCAAGGCTCCGCCGAGGGCGAACAACACACCAATGGTGTAGTAGCGCGGCCCGCGATCTTCCTCAAATGGATTCTCGTCTGTGGTGCGCTCGGCTACTGCCCACATCACGCCGCCGACGGCCAAGCCAATGCCAAGCAG
>JAADYZ010000055.1 GCA_010092775.1 Chloroflexota bacterium | reverse complement strand
CAGATCGCTAAGGCTAGTCTTCAACCACAATGTCGACGAAGGCTGTCATGCCCCAACGAACACCTTCGGGCATGGCTTCCCCCACCTCTATGATCACTTTGAAATTGACGCCCACACCCTCGTCGACTCGTGGAGCAATGCTGATCACTTCACCTTCGACTTCGACGGATGGCAGTGCATCAAAGGTAATGATGGCTTCACTACCGACGTCGATGCGTGCCACATCGATCTCGTTCAGGTCGGTAGTCTCGATACGCAGGTTAGCGATATCCGCCATCAGAATGATTGGTTCACCCACATTCACATATTGTGACGCCTGAATGAACACATCGCTGATGGTGCCGCTGAAGGGCGAGACCAAAACCGCTTGATCACGAGCCAGTTCGGCGCGGATCAAGCTGACCCGCGCCGACTCTACCGCCGCTTCAGACACGGCAATGTCTTCAGGCAGTGGCAGCGTCAGAAGTTCGTCCAAACGCGCCTGGCTGGCTGCGAGGTCGGCGGCCGCAGCACCGACGTCTGCATTAGCTGCTGCGAGTTCATTAGGGTCAGGGCCATCGAGTAAGTCTTGCAAACGTTCGTAGGCGATCTCCCATTCCGCGTCGGCAATCGCAAAATCCTCTTGTGCCTCATCAATTAGACCAGGCAGGGCAAAGCGCTCATAACGGGAGTAATCATCTGGATTTTCCTCGACGCCTTCAACATAGTCTCGAAAAATGCGCGCATCGAGGCGGGTGATAAAAGCCTGTTGCAAGGCGATTTCTGCCCGCTCAATTTCGATATCTGAGGGAAAGAGGTCATCACGCTCGGCGGCTTCCGCCCCCGTTGAGGCCGATGAGGCTGCGATATTGGCTTCCTGCTCGGTTATCTCTTGCTCTGATGGGCCGGCAAGGGCACGGGCCAGGTTGGCCTCAGCCACGACAACAGCCGCTTCCGCCTGTGCAACATCCAAATCCAGAAGCGTTGTATCCAATCGGGCAATTACATCGCCCGCTTCCACTTCGTCACCGGCCTCGACCACCAGCTCGGCAACTTCACCGCTAACGGTGAAGCTGAGCGTTGCCTCTTCGGAGGGCACAACCACACCGGTAACACTCACGACCGAGGGCCCCGTTTGGACAGGTGCCGATTCCACGTCTTCGTCCGGGTCTTCAGTATTCGGTCCAGCGCCACAACCTGCCATCAGGACGGCTAGGGCTAATACAATGGCTAGGAACCAACCGCTTCGCTTCGTCATCATCGCTTGTTCAACCTTCCTGGGCCCTGTTTGCATCTCAATTCTCAACGTCAATGTCGACAAAGGCGGTCATACCCCAGCGTACCGCAGTGGGGACATCGTCCATCTCAACCACCACCGTGAAGTTCACGCCAGCGCCCTCTGCCGAACGATCGGCGATCCGCACCACAGTCCCATCGACTTCAACCGATGGCAGTGCGTCGAAAGTCACCAGTACGCTGTCACCAACTGCCACTCGTGCCACGTCGATCTCGCTGAGATCTGTGGTTTCCACCCGTAGCGTGGTCAGGTCGGCCATCTCGATAATGACCTGCCCCGGCCCCACAAATTCATTGGCGTCAATTTCGACCTGGGTAATGATCCCAGAGAAAGGGGCCGTCATAGTGGTCAGGGCCAAGCGAGCTTCTGCTGCCTCAACCACTACTTGAGCCTGCTCCACCTCTGCTTCAGAGACTTGAATGTCCTCCTCAAAGGGCTGGGCCTGTAGCAAATCCAGTCGCGCCTGAGCCGCGTCACGCTGGGCAGCAGCCAATCCGATCTGAGCATTGAATAGATTCACCAAGTCCGGATCTGGCCCGTCCAGCAAGTCCTCAAGTTGCACCTGGGCCACCTCAAGCTGTTCTTCGGCCAATTTGATTTGTTCGGCCAAAGTCTCGCCCGCAGCCAGGGGATGACTAGAGCCAGGTTCAAAGTCGAACCGGTCGTCCTCAGCCAATTTGATAATGTCTTCCATGGCCTGGTTAAGATCTTCCAGGAATATCTGCGATTCGAAGAGCTGCGTCTCCGCATCTTGAATGTCGGCATCCGTGATCGCCGTGTAAAGCGAGTCACGACGCGCAGCGGCAGCGCCGATACGTGCCTGCGCAGCGGCCACAGCCTGTTCAGCCGCTTCAATGGACTCGTCCGTAGGTCCTGCTGAAACCAGCGCTAGTCGGGCTTCAGCTTGGGCCAACGCGGCTTCAGCTTCTTGTAATGCCACTTGTTGATTTTGATCGTCTAGCTGCGCAAGTATATCTCCGGCTTCAACCTCATCGCCTACGTCAACCAACAACTCCACAACCTCACCACTAAGAGTGAAGCTGAGGACTGTATATTCCGCTGGGATGACTTCGCCCGTCGCGCTAACAATCGAGGCAACCTGCTGAACGTCGCTTTCCAACTCTTCTTCGGCCAAACTCGCAGCCTCTTCTTCAGTTGCTGTAGCACAGCCCACCAGCACGACAGCGAGCATCATTGCTATCCACACCCACCAGCGCTTCCGCATACAGAATACTCCTTTAAGCATCCTTTTCATAAGCCAAAGTCTCGCACAACCTGGCGCTAAAACGAATTTCGACGTGCTTACGTTCTGAAGCCAAGGGTTGATTGACATTAGAGTCGGCTTCAACCTGAGCCATCACCCCAGTTTCTAGGGGTCTGACCAAGCCACCTGTGTTGTGCAACCGCGACACGCTATCATAATCACCTTCACCCAGCCAGATTTCGCCATGTGCTTGGCCGTCTAGCCTAACTTCCTTACAGCATCATCTTGGAATCCATGACAGGTACCGCTGTTTATTCCTAAATGAAGGTATCAGGGCTGTGTTGAACGGGTGTGCAGGAAATTTGCAGAAAACATGCACCTTCATCCTGCGCGAGCAACGCGATTACGCACCATGTGGAACAGATTACATCGTGCTGGGGTCTTCGAGCCACGGCTGGCCCATTCGCTGGAACTTGTCCAGGAAGACATGGAGATGGTCAGTAAGCTCACCTAACGAGCTGTAATGCCAGATTTGATCTTCGCCATCATGTTCCAAATCACCATCTGGCAAGTACGACATACGCAGATGCAAGCGACCATGCCAACCAGGTTCCATCATTTGCGTGTTGAGGTCTTGAAACTTGAAGCGATCGAGGCTGATGAAGAAGCGATGCAGGCCCTTCGTAGGCAAATAATGCCCCCAGGTATCGTGCTCAAAGTGCACGCGCACCATGATCTCTGGGGCAAGGTAGCGAATAAAACGCACATTTGCATGAAACGTGTCCATCGCAAAGTCGGTGCTCTCTAACAGGCGAATAGCAACGTCGTTGCCACTGAGTTGGTAACCGAGATCAGCAAGCGGACCACTGACCATTTGGATCACCGGCTCGTTAAACCAATCGGCCAGCAGCGCGATGTCCGGCGGATCATCATCCAACGGTTCGTGTGGGAGGTGCCAGAGATAATCGTTGATCTTCGTCATAAGCAGCTTGCCGTTCGGGTGATCAGATTGACATATCGCCTACTTTACAACGTTGATGATACAATGGGGCCGATTGCTTGTAAAGAAAGTCACCATGGCATGCCACAGCTCGATCTTAACCATCTCACTCTGATCGACGCAGCCCAGCACATGGCTGAAGGCGCTTACACTCCCCTCGACTTATTCGACGCTTGCTTAAAGCGCATCGACCAACTGAATCCGCAGCTCAATGCCTACATCTTTCGACTGAGCGAGGAAGGACGCGAACAGGCCAAGTTTGCCACTCAAGCTCTGGAACGTGGTGAAAATTGGGGGCCCCTGCACGGCATCCCACTGGGGATCAAAGACATTATCGACATCGAAGGGGCGCCGACAACCTCTGGCAGCGATTTCTTCCGCGACGACCTGGCACTTCAGGATGCGATCGTAGTCCAGAAACTGCGCGGAGCAGGGGCCATTCTCAACGGCAAACATAACCTCCACGAATTCGCGACTGGTGTGACAAACGTGAATCCGCACTTTGGACCATCCAGAAACCCCTGGGATCACAGCCTCAGCCCCGGTGGATCAAGCGGCGGATCAGCGGCAGCCGTCGCTACCGCGATGTGCTTGGCGGCTCTCGGCACCGACACGGGTGGCTCGGTGCGCGTACCCGCCGCGCTGTGCGGCCTCACCGGGCTTCGCCCAGCACTTGGCCGAATAAGCACACAGGGTGTCTTCCCGATGAGTTGGACGCTCGATACGGTCGGGCCTATCACCCGTACAGTCGCGGATACTGCCTTACTTTTTGATTTGCTCGCTACACCTCCAGGTGTTAGCGCAGCGCGGCTTGACGAACCGCTTAAGGGCTTCAGGATTGGCATCCCAGATAACGCCTATATCTGGCTGTCGGCCCACCTTGAGGTTGTGATGGCTGTCCGCGCTGCCATCGACCAACTTGTTGAGATCGGCATGCGGCCTGTCGAGCTTTCCCTGCCAGACCTGGACGATGTCTGGCAGGCTTGTGGAATCATCAGCCTGACCGATGCAGCCGCAGTCCATCAGGAGCGCCTGCAAAATGAGCCTGAGCGCTTTGGCAGCGACGTGCGCGCACGGCTGCATAAAGGTCAACAGAATCGAGGGGTAGATTATGTTCTCGCCCAACGCACTCGACATAAATGGCGCTCAAGCCTCAAACAGACCTTGCGGGAACAAGTCGATGTGATTGCCCTACCCACAACAGAACAAGTCAGCCTGCCAATCGATGACCATGATCCGCTAGAAGCAGCCGCTGGCTTCTTGAAACTGACCTATCCCTTCGGGCTGAGTGGCTTTCCCTGCCTGTCTATACCCTGTGGCCTGACTCAAAATCGACTACCGATCGGTCTACAGCTCGTAGCCCTGCGTGAAGAGACCGTCCTACAGGTTGGGCACGCGTTTCAACAAGCCACCAATTGGCACACGCTCTCCCCCCTTGAGATGGAGTAACGACCATTGATTAAGCGGTTTTCTATTGACCTGCTCGTGACTCTAGCCGTTGGTTATGCAGTCGGCCTTGCAGCTTATGTCAACGGGTTAGTTATGATGAGCACCGAACTCATCAATGCAGTTACCGTTACACTCCTCGGTATCATATGGATAGTCATCATTTCGCGCCGATCCCGCCCCGTTCCGCCGCTTCTACGTCCCATGCTGGCCCTTGGGATCGCCTTAAGTCTGGCAAGTCTCTTCTCGATCGCCCCACGACAAAGCATCATTGTCGTCGGCTATTGGGCAATGATAACAGTGGTCTACTGGGCAGCAGAGGACTTAACAAGCACTCAGCAGGGACAGCGTCGTCTTGAAACGGCGGTATTGGTCAGTTTCTCAGCCTTGGTCCTCCTGGGTCTGTACCAAGCCTGGCTACTATGGTTTCAATCGGGCTTCACCGAGCCACCACCGCGCATTCCCAGCACAACCGGAAACCCGAATATTTTCGGGACCATCCTCGTGTTGATGATTGCCATTTGCCTGCACCGCTATCATCACGCCAAATCAACGCCTGAACGTGCCCTTATGATTGGTTGGACTGCCGTCACGCTGCTGGCCTTATTGTTAACAGGATCGCGAGCAAGTTTAGCGGGTGTCACAGTTGGCATAGGGGTTTATCTGACAGTTGGCTTTCTCCTTTCAACTGACACTTCTGAAAACGGCCAGACCTCACGTTGGTTCCAATTGCGCCAATATATATCTGCACACACACGGGGTATTTTGATCGGGGCAACCGCCATCATCTTGGCGATTGTGCTAATCGGCCCTTTCATCGGCGGCAACGTCCTGGGTCGCTTCTCAAGAGACCTCCTATTGAGCGCCCTTGAAGTCCGAGGGTTACTGTGGGCCAGGGCCTTGACCATCTGGTGGGAGAATCCGCTGCTGGGCTCAGGTCCATTAACCTATGGCACACAGCTCTTTCAGGTTTGGAGCGTTCCCCCACTGCCTCT
>JAADYZ010000388.1 GCA_010092775.1 Chloroflexota bacterium | reverse complement strand
CGATCGGTGCACTGGGTTTCCAGACCGTCGCCGGAATGGCGCTGCCCGGATTTAGCTATCAACTTGAGGATGGCGAGCAGGGCAGCGTGTACGCCGACATGCTGAATCCAGGTCGACTGGTTCACATCAGCCATTCTGGGACGGATTGCAGCGTCGAGCAGTTGACGCCAGTGCTTGAGACTTTGCGCTTTAACTGAGATAATAGGGCAGGACAAGCACCCTCCAACCACGAGAGGAATTCTGAAATATGGGTTATCAAGACGATCAAGATAAACAAGATGCCGACGACCGCATCGCAAACATTTTAGGGGGTGCGGGCTCGGCTGCTGGCAGCGAGCCGGTCGAGCCTCAGAGTGCCGGCCAGAGCGGCAGCAGATCGAGCGATGAGGTTTTGTCTCGCGCCCAATCTCGCGCCAGCCGCGCACGGGCCAGCCTTGGCGACGCCGCCCCACCCCCGCGCGCCGCAACGCCTGAGCCGCAGCAACAGCAGCGGCGAAGTGGTCCAGGCGTCCTGATTATTGTCGGAATTGTTGGCATTGGCGTCCTGCTGCTCGTACTGGTCGTCTTTGCAGTAGGCTTCTTCAATCCGAATGCGGCTAATCCATTTGTGCGTGCAACTGAGACACCGACACCTACGGCCACTTTCACGCCTACGGCCACACCCACCGAGACGCCTACCCCAACGGCTACGGCTACCGCTCCACGCCTCCCTATCCCCAACCTGACCTGTATCTTCCAGAGCGGGGTCGGATGCTTTGATTACTGCAACGTGGCCGATAACCAGGCAGAATGCGATCAGGCACGGACCGATATTGCAGCCAACGGGGCTGACCCGGATATCTGGTTTAGTTGTGTCGCACCGGGCCCAGGGCCCAACGTCGGCAACCCACAAACCTGCATGGAAGAAGCCTGGCGCGCCAATAACCCCTAGCCGCCGGGGGAGCAACTGCGAACATGCACGAAGGGCAGCCCTTTGTTCGAAGGCGCTGCCCTTTTTACTGTGCGCAAGTCGTTCAGACGGTTGCTAGCATATCGGGGATGTCCTCCGGACCTGCCGCGACCTTGGCGCCAACCGATTCCAGCGCTTCGATCTTGGCTTGGGCAGTTCCTTCACCACCCTCAACGATGGCGCCTGCATGGCCCATACGCTTACCAGGCGGGGCTGTACGCCCAGCAATAAAGCCAACGACCGGTTTGGTCATATGCTCTGCGATGAAGCGGGCGGCCTTCTCCTCGTCTGAGCCGCCAATCTCACCGATCATGACCACTTTTTCCGTGGCCGGGTCTTCCTCAAACAAGGCCAGCACTTCGACGAAGTTCAGACCTTTGATGGGGTCACCGCCGATGCCTACACAGGTGGATTGGCCCATACCCTTGTTGGTCAGGGCGTAGACCACCTCATAGGTCAGGGTGCCGGAACGCGAGACGATCCCGACCCCGCCGGGTGTGGAGATGTGGCCGGGCATGATGCCGACACTTGCCTCACCTGGGGTAAGCAGACCAGGGCAGTTGCCGCCGAGCAGGGTCACGCCTTTTTCATCAAGATAGCTGCGCACCTGGATCATGTCTAGTATTTGGATGTGCTCCGTTATTCAAAGATCAAGCGGGATGCCAGCGTCGGCAGCTTCAAGGATGGCGTCAGTTGCGAAGCGCGCCGGGACATAGATGATCGAGCAGTTGGCCCCGGTAGTCTCAACCGCAGCCTTCATCGTGTCGAAGACCGGAATCTTACCGGTCGAGGTATCGACCCATTCGCCGCCTTTGCCGGGTGTTACTCCCCCGACGATGTTGGTTCCGTAAGCGGCCATGCGCTCAGTGTGGAAACGGCCCTGATTGCCAGTGATCCCCTGAACAAGCAGGCGTGTATCTTTGTCGACAAGAATACTCATGATGGTTCCTCGCTCCCGGTTAGCTAGCGGATTTGGCGGCTTCAACGACTTTCTGCGCGGCGTCAGAAAGGGTCTCAGCGGTGATAATGTCGGTATCGGCCAGCATTGCGCGGCCCTCTACGTCGTTGGTGCCCACCAGGCGAACCACCATCGGAACGGTCACCTCGACCTCTTTCATCGCGTCGAGGATACCCTGAGCGACTTCGTCACAGCGGGTGATGCCGCCAAAGATGTTGACCAGAATGGCCTTAACGTTTTCGTCGGTCAGCAGGAGGCGGAAGGCCTTGGCAACCTTTTCGGCGTTAGCACCACCCGCCGTATCGAGGAAGTTGGCCGGTTCGCCGCCATAGCGCTTGATGATATCAAGGGTGGCCATCGCCAAACCGGCTCCGTTGACCATACAGCCGATGTTGCCGTCTAGCTTGATGTAAGCGACGTCAGCTTCGCGGGCTTCTGTTTCGAGCGGGTCTTCTTCGGCTGTATCGCGCTGTTCCGCAAGGTCCTTTTGGCGATAGAGCGCGCTGTCGTCGATGATCATCTTGCCGTCAACGGCGACCATATTGCCCTCACCGTCGATAATCAAGGGGTTGATCTCGGCCAGGCTGGCATCACTTTCGGTGTAGCAGCGGTAGAGGTTCTGCACAATCCTGCCAAACTGGCGCCAGTGCTCACGCGGAAGGCCCATCTCGCTGGCAATGTCCACGGCTTGATAGCTGCGCAAACCGATGTTCGGGTCAACGTGTACACGGATGATCTTTTCGGGCGTCTTGGCGTTGACCTCTTCAATATCAACGCCGCCTTCGGTTGAGGCCATGATCAAGACGCGGCGGGCCGCGCGATCGGTGGTGACTGCCAGGTAGAGTTCGTCTTTGATGTCGGCGGCAGGATCAATCAACACTTTCTGAACTTCTAATCCCTTGAGGTCCATGCCGAGAATCTGGCTGGCGACCTCACGCGCTTCATCCGGCGATTTGGCCAGTTTGACGCCACCGGCCTTGCCACGTCCGCCGACCTGAACCTGTGCTTTGATAACAACGGTACCGCCCAATTCTTCAGCGATGGCTGCTGCTTCGTCAGGTGTCTCCGCAACTTTCCCTTGTGGGATGGGCACACCAAACTTGGCAAAATGAAATTTGCTCTGGTACTCGTGGAGCTTCACGGATGATCTCCTTGTGAAGTGGATTGAAACAGGGGAGTCTTGCGCCTGGATTATAGCACTTGTCTGAAACAAGCATCAAAGGCGCTTCCGCGCCGATTAGCCGCCGCGCCACTCCAGGGTGACCCCAGTCGGAATCTCCCAGCCATCGCTGGCTGTGCTGACGAT
>JAADYZ010000387.1 GCA_010092775.1 Chloroflexota bacterium | reverse complement strand
GCATCACCTTTGCCGCCCAGGCCAGCATCGTGACAGGCGCCCATCCTGGCCAGCATTGGATCAGCGGGAACGAGATGTTCGACCGAACTGGCCAACTGCTGGGCGGCAAGCCACGACATTTCGGCTTCAGCGTCGGTGATACGCTGGCCATCCAAGACGCGATTGGCGTCTTTGCCGACGACCTGGCCGACCGCGCCTTGAGCCAACAGGTCAGCACGATCTATGAGCGCGCCGCCCAGCAGGGCAAGACCAGCCTGGTCGCGCATCATATGTACGGGCGCGGCGCTGATCGGGTGATCCGGCCCAATCTGGTCGATATTGGACGCTTCACCAAAGGCAAGGGCATCCTGGGATTGGAGCCAGCGCACTATGATGGCAAAATGCTGGCCAATTTGATCAAGGCCCTGGACGATTTTGCGCCCGATCTGATCCTGGCTTACTTCATGGGGCTGGACGCGCAGTCGCACAAGAAGCGGCCAGACACCAAGAGCGACTACCTGATCAACGTGCTCGACCCGCAAATTGGTGAACTGCTCGACGCCCTCAACGAACACAACCTGGATGATGGCGCTTTGTTTGTGATCGTCTCCGATCATGGGCAGATCGCCACACCCGGCGATGACGCCCACTCGATTCGCCTGGGGTTTCCCTTCGACATGGAACTCAGCCCACTCTTCCACGCGCTCGGCCTCGATTTGCACGATCTACCCGGCGAAGCGCCCAATGTCGATGCTGTTGTGGCCCTAAACGGCGGCCTGGCACATGTTCACCTGCGCCACCGCGATGATGATTGGCCAGTCATGCCGCGCTATGAGGAAGACGTGCTACCCGTCGCCGAAGCCTTCTGGCAGATGAACCAGACAGGCAAATATCGCGATGAGCTGAAAGGGACGCTCGAATTGATCCTGCTGCGTGATGTGCGTGCGGCGGAATCCTGGCAGGCAGACTACGTCGCTTACCTGGGTGGAGGGCAGACGCAAGCTTTCGACGCGTGGCTATCTGAACGGCCTGCGTTGAACTACGTCGATGCGGTCAATCGAATCAAGCTGGCGGCCTCGCACATGTCTGGCGATATGATCCTGGCGGCCCGCAGCGTTGATGGCGTCTACTTTGGCGGCGCGGGCTTGCGCGGCGTACATGGCAGCCTCAGTCAAGCTGACTCCTCCAGCGTGCTGACTTTCGCCATGCCTGCCGCGGCAGAAGAAGATATGCGTAACCTGAGCACAGCCATCCACGATTGGGTCGATCAGCGCTGCGCGGCTGAAGGGAAGCGCCAGCCCAGCATCGCGGATATGGCACCCGTGATCGAGCGCCTGTGGCTGGCCTAGCGCTGGCCGATTCACAATCGGGGCAAGCCGCCAGATATACGAATGACGTCGGGCTTCGCCATAGGCGGGGCTGCGACTGGTTTCCGATGGCCGATGTGCGCCCCTAATCAGTCGGCGCCAGCTGAATGCGATAGACGCCCAACTCCTCAGCGCGAGCGCCTGCCGCAGCACGCACATGGATAAACACAATCCGGGCAGTAGGGCTGGTGAAGGTCACTTCGGCCCCGCCGTCCAGCGTGCTGTCGATCCCCAGGCGAAGCAGGCCATCACAGGCATAAAACACCGGGTCCGTACATACATCCAGCAGAGCGCCCAGGTCTTCAAGGCGCACCACGTATTCCTGGCCGACCTCAACCTCCGCCGTCCACAGGTGAATCGTGTCACCGCGTGCCGTAAAGGACATCGGTGTGCCATCAGCAGGCAGCTCACCCATGTCTTCTTCCAGGCTGCTTCCACAACCCACCACGAACAACGCCAAGGTGATCAACAACAGAGGCCAAGGCGTTCGAATCATCGCAGCAATCCTTCCACCCATCCAATCGAATAAAACCCGGCTAAGGCCACCAACAGCCCCTGGGCCGTCTTACCGATCCAAGCGGCCAATAGAAACTGCCACCAGGGCAGGCGCAAGGCACCAGCGGCGATACCCGCCATATCGAAGAGGGGATTGGGCACGGCGGCCATCAGGCTGATGATGATCGGTCCATAGCGGGTCATCCAGCCCTCAACGGCGTGATAGGCTGGCCAATCATCGATCACAGCGCTGCCGCCGAAACCGGCGGCGTAGCCTGTCAGTTCGCCCAGGGCAGCGCCCGGCCCGGCAGCCAAACCAACCAACAAGGGGTTGAGCGTCCCGCCGAGCAGAAACACAAAGATCAAACCAGGGACGGGGAGAATCACAGTAGCGTTGCCGATCAACATGGCCAGAAAAGCCCCGGCATAGCCCAGCGCGTTCAGATCGCGCAGATCGTCGCGCAACGCGACGATCATCAGGGTGATGGCCAGCGCAGCCGCGATCGACAGCAGATGCCGCCAGCCAAAACGCTGCGGATCGGTTGGCGGCTCAGGTTTCGTATTCACGATAGCGCTGAATGCGGGCGATCAACATTTCCATCGCGACCTCGTTATAACCACCTTCAGGGATGATGACGTGGGCGTGGCGCTTGCTCGGCTCGACGAAGTTGAGATACATCGGGCGCACCGTTTCGATCCACTGGTGAACCACCGATTCCATCGTCCGCCCACGCTCACGCGTGTCGCGCTGCAAGCGCCGAATGAAGCGGATGTCGTCTGGTGTATCGACAAAAATGCGCACGTCGATCAGTTCCCGCACGCGCGGATCGGCGAAGATCAAAATGCCTTCGATCAAGATCACGCGATGGGGTGGCACCACAACCACCTGATCGGTACGAGTGTAGGTGGAGAAATCGTATACTGGCAATTCGATCGACTGATAATTCTTGAGCTGCTTGATGTGCTCAACGAAGAGATCGGTATCCAGCGAGTCGGGATGATCGAAGTTGATGTGAACACGCTGTTCGGGCGGCAGATCACCGAGGTCGTGGTAGTAAGCATCGTGCTGCACCGAGGCGATGTGCTTGCGGCCAATCTGGTCGAGAATGACTTGCACAACGGTGGTCTTGCCAGCGCCGCTGCCACCGGCCACGCCAATCGTGATGGGCGGGGTGCGTTGAGGCGCTGACCGCCCTTCTTCCTTAAGCTGATCAAGTTGGTCTGACAGGCTCTCGTCCATCCCCACCCTCATCACTACCACAAAAAAAGCCCCACGAAGCAGATCGGGAGGCGAAGAGCCATCCATGGGATTCGAACCCATAACCTAACGCTTACGAAGCGTTTGCTCTACCGTTGAGCTAGGATGGCTGAACGTGAGCGTCATTATAGCGATTGGCTAGGGTGAAATCAACAGCGTCGCAGGGTGCGCCGACGAGGGGG
>JAADYZ010000054.1 GCA_010092775.1 Chloroflexota bacterium | reverse complement strand
GTCACAGAGAGCCAGGTGCCTCCCTCCGACGACCCTGACCCCTTCGAGCCTAACGATGACTACAATCAGGCCACTGGACCGCTTGCATCTGGCGACAGCGTCCAGGGCTACATCAGTTGGGCCGATGACCTGGATGTGTTCTTCCTTCAGACCGCCAGCCGTCAGCCGATCCAGGTAAGCCTGACCGGCATCCCCAGCGGTGAAGACTTCGATCTCTTCTTGCTCGATGATCAAGAAGTGCTGGCCTCTTCAGAGGGGACCACGCAGGAAGAGTTCATCGAATTTGTTCCTCCAGCCGCGGGCGTCTACTTCATAGCCGTAGCCGGATGGGACGGTTCTAGCAGTGCTTCGTCACCCTATACGCTCACAGTGACCTATGACGGCGGCGCTGCTGGTACCACGCCCCAAGGAGCACGCGCCTTCGGTCGTGTAGTCAACCAGGCCAACGGCAATCTGCTGTTCGGCGGCATCTTTGGCGTGTTGAACCCAGGTGTGACCTGCAGCCAGTTCTCGGCGGCGGGTGGTGGCCCCAGCAGTGAACTGGTCGCCGCAGCCGGTGAGACCAACGCCCAGGGCTTCTTTGAGCTTCTAACCGTCCCCACAGGCCAAAGCTTGGCTGCCTTCTTCCTCTTCGACGGACGACGCATCTGTGCAGACGGCTTTGAGACGATCCCGGATGGTTCGCTTGAATGGGATATGGGGTTGATCGAGGTTTCCTTCGACTAAGCGCTCGCTTCGTACACGCTTTGAGAGGCACGATGAACCGTCATCGTGCCTTTTCTTTAGGCATATTGACTCACCTATCAAATCCCGCTAGAATGGTGGCATTGATAGGAGCACAGACATGGCCGTCCTGAATCCGAAAATACTCCCCAAACTGAATGACAGAGCGGCTGCCAATGCTCTCGGCACGAGGCCGAGCGGGAATGTTTGTGCTGTCTGCAAATAACCGATCCCAGATCTGACGATCGGTAACGGATATTGTGTATAGCGCCGCCCGCAAGGGGCGGTGTTTTTTGTTTTGCAATAATGGAGAGGGAAGACATGCTCAAAACACACACATGCGGCGAGCTAACCAAAGAGCAGGTGGGGCAACCGGTGACGCTGGCAGGCTGGGTCAACAAGCGGCGCAGCTTCGGCAATCTGATCTTCATCGATCTGCGCGATCGTTGGGGTGTGACCCAGGTCGTGGTCGATGCTCAGGGTGCTCCTGAGGCGCATGAAACCGCCGATAGCGCTCGCAGCGAATACGTCCTACAAATTGCTGGTGAGGTCAGCGCTCGCTCCGAGGATACGGTTAACCCCAATATGCCGACCGGCGAGATCGAGGTGCTGGCCTCAAGCATCGTCGTTTTGAACGCTGCCAAGACGCCCCCGATTGAGATTACCGGCGAGAAAGAATCCAATGAGGCCCTGCGCCTGCGTTACCGCTATCTCGACCTGCGCCGTGCCCGGATGCAGCGCAACATGAAGCTGCGCCACGATACCACCCTATTCATGCGCAACTTTCTATCGCAGCGTGGATTCATTGAAATCGAGACGCCCATTCTGTTCAAGACCACACCAGAGGGCGCACGCGACTACCTCGTGCCGAGTCGCGTCCATCCGGGACGCTTCTATGCGCTGCCGCAAAGTCCGCAGCAGCTCAAACAGCTTCTCATGGTTTCCGGCTACGAGCGCTACTTTCAGATCGCGCGCTGCTTCCGCGATGAGGATCAGCGCGGCGACCGTCAGCCCGAATTCACCCAGCTCGACATGGAGATGAGCTTCGTCGAACGCGACGATGTGCTCGATCTCTTGACCGAACTGATGACTGAGATGGTGCAGACCGTCTCCGACAAGCGCCTGACCCACTCGCCTTTCCCGCGCATATCTTATGCCGAGGCGGTCGAGAAATACGGCACAGATCGCCCGGACCTGCGCTTCGGCCTCGCCTTTACGGATGTCAGCGAGATCGTTAAACGAGGAAGTTTTAAGGTCTTCAATGGGGCAATTGAGAATGGTGGGCGCGTTCGCACAGTGGTCGCGCCAGGCTGCGCGGGCTACAGTCGCAAACAGATTGGCGAGTTAGAGGCCATTGCCAAAGAGAACGGTGCGGGCGGACTAGCCACCGTGGCGGTTCAGGACGATGGCACGATCAAGTCGTCGATTGCCAAGTTCTTCGAAGATGGCGTAATGGCTGAACTGGTCAAGGCGGCGGGGGCGGAACCTGGTGACCTGATCCTATTTGGGGCCGATAGCGACGCCATCACCAATGAGGTTTTGGGCGCGTTGCGCGGACATTTGGGACAGACGCTTGAGTTGACCGATCCAGAAGAATTATGTTTCGTCTGGGTGATCGACTTCCCACTGTTCGAGTGGAACGAAGATGAAGAGCGCTGGGACCCGTCCCATCACCCCTTCACCTCTCCCAAGCCAGAGCATATCGACCTGCTCGATAGCGATCCGGCAGCCGTCCTGAGCAATCAGTATGACCTCGTTTGCAACGGCTATGAGGTTGCAGGCGGCAGTATTCGTATCCATGATCGCACCGTTCAAGAAAAGATCTTCAGCCTGATCAACATTCCAGACGATGTGGCGCGCGAGCGCTTCGGTCACCTGCTTGATGCCTTTGAATACGGTGCTCCACCCCATGGAGGGATCGCGCCGGGCTTGGATCGTTTGGTTATGCTGATGGCAGGGGAACCCAACATCCGCGAGGTGATCGCCTTCCCCAAGAATCAGCGTGCTTCAGACACGATGGCCGGTGCGCCAACCGCCGTCGAGCAAGCTCAGCTTGACGAACTGCATATCCAACTGGGTGAGGGAGTCGACCCCTATGAATCAGAAGAGCCGCCTGAATCCGAATAGGCGGCTCGCAAAGCTCAACCTGCCGAGGGCAATCAAGCCCTCGGCGTCATAGTCCTGCAAAAAGATCAGTTTCGCGCAGTCGAACACCGGGCTTAACCTCTGGCCGCGCGCGCATAAAGGTATCAACACCGGGTGAAAGCAGGCGTCTTAAGGCGCGTATTCCCTTGTCGATGATGTTCTTGGGCGGCTTGCCAAGCTGGCTGGTGTGGCACTCCACTGCATCCTGGGCCTGTTTCCGATGCGCATTGCGGATGCGCGCATGGATCGGATAGTCATGCTGGGCAATCGCCGTCAAATCGATGTCTTTGTTGCGCCCAAACTTCTTCGGATTACGCCCCACCAAACGCATGACGACCATCGCTGCCTTAAGCGCTCCTTTGCCGAAGGTGTTGTAGTACAACTTCTTGGGTTGGAATGGCTCAAGACCTTCACGAAAATGCTCTGGAAAGCGCTCAGGGTCGCCAGCAGCGTCGAAAGCGGCCAATGCGGCCTTGTGGCAAGCAATATGGTCTGGGTGGCCGTAGCCGCCGTAGGGGTCAAACGTGACGATCACCTGTGGCCTGATCTCACGGACAATCCCTGTGACCTGTTCAGTCACAACGTTCGGGTCGGCCTGCACCAAACAATCTGGATGCGCATTGTCTTCGCTGCCTGGCATGCCCGAATCGCGATAGCCTAACTTGTAAACCTTCTTCAAGCCCAATGTAGCGGCAGCGCAATCAAGCTCGTGCAGCCGCCGCTCTGCTTTGCTGGCAAAGCCCTCCATGAGTTCATCGTCAATGGTGCCAACATCCCCGTTCGTCGCACAGATGAGGTATACCTCGGTGCCATTGTTGGCATAATTCACGATTGCGCCCCCCATGCCAAAGGACTCATCGTCCGGGTGCGCCATCACGATCAGCATGCGTTGTGGTTCAGAGGTCATCAGTCTGACACTTCGCTTTCCAAGGTCTCATTGTCTTCTAGCGCTGCGATGACGAAGCGCCCCAATTCATCTTCTGCCTCATCATGATCGCTCGTAACATCGCCATAGCTACGCGCGACGACGTCCGCTGCGATGGGGTGCGGTGCGCCGAGCGTCCCGGACGCTTCCCGGCGGATCATCCCCGCGATTTGACGCGCTGGGTTGCGTAGCTCTTTCGATGCCAAGGGGCTGTTGATGCGGATGATGGTGTCGCCGTCCGGCCCACGAACGATGAACTGGGTCTGGAGGAGGGCACTCAGACGCCCATCCGACTCAATGGTCGTGCTGTCGATGTCTAGCCCTCCATCGTAATCAGCCGAGTTGAACGCAGGGCTGGCTGGCCAAACCGCGACGCGCGATTGAATGACCTGTCGTCCTCGTCGGCCATTGCCCTCGCCTGATCGTATCAACCGGTGGTTGCCCACTTCGGTATGCAGCAGCCCGTATGCGCCGTACCCGCTGATCTTGATCCAGGCAGCTTGCAGCGTCCCGCTGCCCAGCTCCTCCCCGATAACCAGGGCCTCAAACCCGCGCTCCTCCGCCCATTGCAAGTAAGCGTTCGCAAGTATCTCCGTCCAATGGCGGGCGACCGTTCGCCGCCCGCGTGCTTCTATCTGGAGGAAGACACCGTAGGCATGCCAGGGGTGGCTGAACTGCTGGCTGATCTCTGCGCGCGGAAGGTCGCGCAGCAAATAGCGGAAACGCAGCGCCGCTTCAGCGCGTGCTTCAGGATCATCATCGCTGCGCTCGTTGATGTAGAGCGACAACTCGTTCAAGTTGCGCCGCAAGGAGTCGATCTGCTCAGAGTAGCTGCTCAGGTAGCCCATCTGCTCCAAACGTGGCTTCAAGTCTTCCAGGTTGTCCCAGAAGGCGGTTGAGGACATCTCATGGGTGAGCGAATTGAGGCGCTCGCGGATGCCTTGGAAGAACTCAGTCCGCTCGAGCGCGTGCACCCGCTCCTCAAGCTGGGGATAGGCATTCTCCAGATGGTGCCAGGTTAAGCGGCGGGGCAAATCTGCGGACTCGAGCACCCCCTCAGTGGGTAGAGGTTCCTCATCAGGGTCGGTCGTAGAGGGCAGGATGAGCGCCGAGGCCACCCGACCATTATGGGTGAAGAGCCGTACCACTGATCCAGATGGTGGGCTGTTCTGAATAATCTGTTGGGCCAGCGGATAGGTAATCGCTTTTTCGACTTGTCGCGCCAGGTAGCGGGCCCCATAGCGCTCGCTGTAACCATTGTCGACCAGCCATTCAACCACGTCCTCATCCACCTCAACGATCAGGTCGCGCCGCAGTAGACCCTCCCGTTGCAGGACCTCTTGCACACGACGGTAGGCAATCTCCCGTAGGACCGGCTTGGTTAGCGGCTTGAACAGGCTAACGCTGTCAATCCGGTTGATAAACTCCGGTGTGAAGAAGCGGACCATCTCCTCGCGAATCTGCCGCTCGCGATCCTCCAGCGATACGGTTGGGCCGAAGCCCACACGTCCCCCTGCCATCATGCTGGCCCCAAAATTGCTCGTCAGGATGAAGATGGAGTTGCGCAGGTTGATCGTCTCCGATGCCCCGTTGATCAGCAAGCCCTCATCAAAGAGCTGCAAAAAACGCTGAAAAACCTCGGCATGGGCTTTCTCAAACTCGTCGAGCAGGATCACCGAGAATGCATGATCTTGCAAACGCATCGTGAGTTGGCCGCGCCGACTCTCCATGTCGTAGGCATGCGGATTGCCAAACAGGAT
>JAADYZ010000053.1 GCA_010092775.1 Chloroflexota bacterium | reverse complement strand
CATGACTCGAACGAGCCTGTCAAAAGGCAAGAGGACCCGGCGAGAGCGCACAAGGCGTTACTGATGACAGTCGCACTGTGTGGGGGCTAGGCAGCAGCAAGCGCTGCGCCTGGCTCTCGCCCTCGCAGGTCACTTAAGAAAGGCAACAGTATCCATGAATCAGAAGGTCATAACCGGTGCTATCCTTGCCGACAAACTGAGCGACGAGAGTGAGCGGCCAGCCGTCGAGCGCGTGATGCAAGGCGAGCCGGTTCCTTTTTCCGTCATGGAGGAACACTACAAGAAGCCTGGCGGCACCATGATGCACGCGTTGTTTGGTGCAGATCCGCTTGACTTCTGGGTTGGCCGCTTCTATGTCGGTACATTCGGTGTGATGTCGCTCATCGGCATCTTTTTCGGCACATTCTTCTATCTCTATCAGGCGATCGTGGTTGAAGGGGCCTACAACCTGCTGGCCGCCCGCCTCGATCCGCCACCCATCAGCGCTGGCCTGCGTTTGGTTGGTGCCAATGAGCCTGGCTTCTACTGGCAGTTGATCGTCTTCTTCGCGACGATTGCCTTCATTGGCTGGGCTTTACGTCAGGTCGATATTTCGCGTAAGTTGGAAATGACCTACGAGATTCCGATTGCCTATGGCGCGGTCGTCTTCTCCTGGATCACCCTGCAAATTTTGCGCCCCATCGGGATGGGCGCTTGGGGTAACGGCTTCGCCCTGGGGATTACCCATCACCTGGACTGGGTCTCCAATATCGGCTACCAGTACTTCAACTTCTTCTACAACCCGTTCCATGCGATCGGTATCTCGCTGCTTTTCGCCTCGACCCTGGTCCTGGCAATGCACGGCTCCATCATCTTGATGTCGGCTGACCGGCCCTTTATGAAGGAGCGCCAAGAGGACGCCTTCTGGCGCAACCTGCTGGGCTACAGCATCGGCGAGATCGGTATCCATCGTATGGCATTCTGGTTGGGCGTTTCCTCCGTCCTGTTCTCCAACCTCTGCATCTACCTTTCTGGCACCCTGGTCTACGACTGGAACGAGTTCTGGTCTTTCTGGAACAATTTACCGTTCTGGAGCACCACCGCCATCTCGGCCACCGGCATCACGTTTGGCATCGCTGCCTTCGGTGTGGTCATCTGGCGGGGTCGCAAGGGGAAGCAGATCGATGTGGACGACATCGAGTTTGGTGGCATTGGCCTCGAAGGCACCGCCATCAAAAAGCCCATCCAGGTGAATTTCCTGCAACGCTTGTTCGGTCTGGGGCAGGTGGGTCCTGTCTACCTCGGTTTATGGGGCACCGTCTCAGTGATCGCAGGTGTTGCCTGTGCGTTTATCATCCTCGAAGATTACGCCTTCCAGGTGGCTTATAACCCGGTTGCTTTCCTACGTGATTTCTGGGTGCTGTCGCTTGACCCGCCAGGCATGGCCTTTGGCTTGGGCTTCGCACCCTGGCACGAAGGTGGCGCATGGATTGTCGCGACCTTCCTGCTGCACGTCTCGGTCTTAACCTGGCTCGCTCGTGTCGTGGACCGCTCCCAAAAGTCGGACCTCGGTATGCAGTTGGCCTGGGGCTTTGGCGCCGCGCTCTTCCTGTACTTCGTGATCTACCTGATCCGCCCGATGGTGATGGGGAACTGGGCACAGGCACCGGGGCACGGCTTCAAAGCTATTCTCGACTGGACCAACAACGTCAGCGTCCAATACGGGAATTTCTACTACAACCCCTTCCATATGCTTTCGATCTTCTTCTTGCTCGGGTCCACCCTGCTGTTGGCGATGCACGGTGCGACCATCGTGGCCACCTCTCGCTGGGGTGCTCACCGCGAAATCGAGCAGATGATGGCAGAAGGCAGCGGCTATCATCGCAGCCAGTTGTTCTGGCGTTGGTGCATGGGCTTCCAGGCCACCTCCAAGTCGATCCATCAGTGGCTCTGGTGGTTCGCAGCGATGACGGGAATCACCGGCGGCATTGGCTTGCTGATCTCTGGCACGCTGATTTTCGACTGGTACGCCTGGGCGACCCAAATTGGGATCGTCGCGCCCCCGTTCTAGGGACCGCCATTAGGGGACTCGCTTAGAAAGAGAGAACGGAGAATTCGATGATAGGCCGTTTTTTTGAAAACCTACTCGGCGGCAGACAAAACGTCTTCTGGTTCGTCTTCCTGATCGTCACAGCGGTCTTGGCTGGCAGCTCCTTTTGGGTGATCAACTTCATCGCCAATGTGGATGAAGATGACTCCGAGATGATGGCCGAGGAGATGATGGACGGGTTGTCGCCCATCTATGTCGACTACTTCAGCGAAGTGGATGAGTACATCAGCCCAGAAGCCTATCTGGCGATGGCTGCCTACGATCAGCAGTTCGATGAAGTGCAGAACGTCGAAGTGCTTGAAGGCCTCAGCTCGCAGGAGATGATTGGCTACATGATCAATCATGTCTCGGGTGGCCTGCAAGTCAACTGCGACTACTGCCACAGCCTGCAGAACTTCGCTGCGGATGAGTGGGAAGACGAAGAAGCGATGGCCAATAAAGCCAGCGCGCGCATCCACTTGCAGTTGGTGCAGGACCTCAATCGCGAATGGCTGAGCGAACTGGCCAGCCTGACCGATCAGAAGCAGCCTTCTGGCTCGCAGATCACCTGTGCCACCTGCCACTACGGCGTGGCCCAACCGCAGGTCTGGCCGGAGGATCAGGTTGGCCTGCCGGATGACTTCCGCCTGCCGCTGGAAGACTTCTACAGCCTGACGGAAGAGGACCTGCTCAACGTCAACGCTCGCGAAGACATTTCGCTGGATGCCGTTCAGTACAACCAGCAGGTCATGTATCATATGAACTCAGCCATGAACGTTGGCTGCACCCACTGCCATAACTCGCGCTACTTCCCCAGTTGGGAAGTACCCGCCAAGTATTACGCTGGCCACATGCTGCTGATGTCCCAGTTCATCTGGGCGGAGTATGCTGAGAGCATGGGCAATCAACAACCGTCTTGCACCATGTGCCATAATGGGGCCGTGATCCCCGGTGGCTCAGCGGTGTCGGTGGATGTGATGCCCGCGCCGCTCGTGCCGGTGCCGCAAGAAGCGGGCCGCTAGGATGTCTCCGGCCCTCGCTTAAAAGCAGGGGCCGGGACGGATATACGCTAAAATAGGGGATCATGTGCCAAAAAACTAATGATCCCCATCGTCTTTATCTAGAAATGAGATCAGTTGCCATATGGAACAACCACTCGCAACGACTCAAACCAACACCCCCTCGCTGAGCGTCCTGGGCCGTTCACTGGCCCTGATGAAGCCGGTCACCTGGTTCGCACCGATGTGGGCTTTTGTCTGCGGTGCGGTGGCCAGCGGCGGTGCCTCCTGGCAGCTCAGCGACATCGGGCGGGTCTTTCTCGGTGTGCTGATGGCCGGGCCGCTGCTCTGCGGAGTGTCGCAGGTCATCAACGACTATTTTGATCGCGAAGTGGACGCGTTGAACGAACCCGATCGCTTGATCCCATCGGGCCGGATCAGCCTGGCTCAGATCGCTATCACCATCCTGATCCTGTCTTTGGCCGGTGTCGCCATTGCGGTGGTGCTGGGCCGCGGCCTGGCCTTCCTGGCCGCTGGTGGCATCCTGTTGGGCCTGGCCTACAGTGCGCCGCCGCTGCGTGCCAAGCGCAATGCCTGGTTCGGCAATTTGCTGGCCGGGGTCACTTACGAAGGTTTCGCCTGGATTGCCGGGCACCTGGCCTTCGCCGCCCTGACCGGGCCGAGCATTCTGCTGGCTGTGCTGTACTCCCTGGGGACGCACGGCATTATGAGCATCAACGATTACAAGAGCATCGAAGGCGACAAGATCGCTGGCATCAACACCATTCCGGTGCTTTATGGGACCAAAACCGCCGCCTGGATGATCGTCCTGACGATGGACCTGGTCCAATTGGCGGTTGCTGCCGCCTTCCTGATCTGGGGGAACCCGCTCGCTGCGGCCATTATCTTTGGTCTGGTTGTGGTGCAGTTCCCGATCCAGCGCAATTTCATCCGCGAACCGGAAGCGAATTACCTGAAGTTCAGCGCCATCGGCGTGAACATCTTTGTGTGGGGCATGATGGTCGCCGCCATCGGCCTACGGGCTGTGACCTAGGGGCCAGGCCCAAGAGCGGCGCAATAGCAGCGCGCCAACGCAAACACGTAGGTTAACGATCGACAAGACGAAAGACGAGACACCATCATGAAGCCAGTCCTAGTAGTCGGTGCCTCGGTAGGCGGATCTACCGCTGCCAACACCTTAGCCCAGGCCGGTGTACCGGTCATCTTGCTGGAACGCGATCTATCCTGGGTCAAGCCCTGTGGGGGCGCTTTACCGCCTGTCGCCTTTGACGAATTCGATATTCCCCACCGGCTGATCTCACGCAAGGTACGCACCGCCGAGATCCACTCGCCGACCGAACGCACCACCGCCATCCGTGTGGCCGGGTTGAAAGATCGCCCTAACGACTTCGTTGCGATGGCCTGCCGCGAAGACCTCGACCCCTTCTTACGGGGGAGGGCGGTGCAAAACGGCGCCCAGTTGATCGAAGGCAAACTGACGGACCTGACGGTCGATGATGATGGCGTGACGGTCGCTTACACCGCTAAAGCTGATGGCAGCAAGCAAAGCCTGCGCGTCGAAGCGGTCATCGGGGCCGATGGCGCCTATTCGACGGTCGCCAAGCTGCTCGGCCTGGAGCGCCTGCCTTACTGCACCGCCATCCAAGAGCGCATCGCCCTGCCACCCAGCCAGATGGAACGCTGGCACGACACCGCCGCCCTCTACCTGGGGCCGGATGTCAGCCCGGACCTTTACGCCTGGGTCTTCCCCAAAGAAGATCATGTGGCGGTTGGCTTGGGGGCCGGACCTGGCAAAGCCAAAGAGGTACGCCAACTGCTGACCAATCTGAAAGAGCGCGTCGCCCACGACTTACAAGGCGGCGAGATCATGATGGAAGAAGCCTACGCCCTGCCGATCCACCCGCGCAAGCGGATGGCTTTTGATCGAGTCATGCTGGTCGGTGATGCGGCGGGCTTGGTCGCGGCGACCTCCGGCGAGGGCATCTACTGGGCTATGAAGAGCGCCCAGCGAGCCGCCCAAACCCTGATCGAACACCTGCCGGACGCCTCTCATGCGGTTTTGCGCCAGTATGAACGGGCCTGGTGGCGCGACTACGGCACGATGTATCGCTTCTTGCAGTGGCTGCAAAAATGGGGCTACGGCAACGCCCGCCAGATGGAAGTCTTCACCGACATGTGCCGCAATAACGATGTGCAGCAGTTGACCTTTGAGTCCTATATGTACAAGGAGATGACGCCCGTTCCCTGGCTGGCCCAGATGCGCATGACTGGCGACATTCTCGGCGCGCAGATTCGGCACTACTGGCCGCGGCGGGTATTTGCCGGATGACCTGGACTGACGTGCTACCCGTTGTTTTCGCCATCTTCTTATGGTGGTTCACCACCGGCCTGTTTATGTCGGTGTATGGGCGGCCTCCGGCAGTCTTGCGGCGGGCTTTTGCCATCGGCACGGGCTTGTTAATCGCCGCGCTGTTGGGCTTATGGGTCACCCGGGGCAGCGACAGCCCCCTGGCCGTGACCATCGCCGTGACCTGCGGCGTGCTGGTCTGGGGATGGCAGGTGGCCGCCTACTATCTGGGCTTTATCACCGGGCCACCCCTGATCGACAGCCCCCAGCGCCCCAACTGGAAGCGCAGCCTGATCGAGCGTTTCCGCCTCGCGCTGACCGCCAGCCTCTATCATGAGCTGATGGCGCTGGGCACCGCGCTGCTGCTCATCGTCGTCACCTGGAACCAGCCCAATCGCTGGGGCCTGTGGATGTACCTGGCGCTGTGGCTGATGCACCTGAGCGCCAAACTGAACGTCTTTTTCGGCGTGCGCAATTTCCACATCGAGGTGCTGCCGCGGGAACTGCATCACCTGGCGGCCTATCTGACGCCGCGCAGCAGCAACGCCTTCTTCCCCTTTTCGGTCGCCATCATCGGCGCACTGACCTGGATGCTGATCGCCCAGGCCATCAACGGGGGAGGGGGGACCGGCCCGACGGTGGGCGCCGTGATGGTCGCCACCATGACCGCGCTCGGCTTTTTAGAACACTGGATGTTGGTGCTGCCGCTGCCCGCCACGCTGTGGGGCTGGAGCATCCGTCCGCTGCCCGAACCAGTTGAAGAGGGTGATTGAAACCAGATGATTGGCACTGATGTCATGATTGATCCGGTTGAGCGGGCCGCAACCGCCAGCCCAAGCGCCCCCACCCAACGCAGCCAGAGGCTTGAGCTGCCTTTTGGCCCGCTGGTCGTCGATCTGTGGGAGCCAGCCACACCGGCTGAGGTGGACCCCATTTTGCTGATTCATGGCTGGGGAGCCAGCGGTACCTATTGGGCCAAAACGGCCCGCGCTCTCGCTGAGACCGCCCAGGTGATCGTGCCTGATCTGCCTGGAACCGGGCGCTCGCAGCCGACCCACCCGGCCCAGGATATGTTTGATCAAGCGGCGACCCTGGCCAACCTGCTCGACACCTTCGGGGTGACCCGTGCCCAGGTGGTCGGCCATTCGATGGGCTGCGGCCTGGCCTGGCTGCTGGCGGACCTGCGCCCTGATCTGGTCGAGCGGATGGTGGTTACCTCGCTCAGCTTCTTCATGACAGACGCTCAGCGTAAACTGTTCAGTGCGGCCATGGGCTTTCGCCGGGTGGCGATGAACTTCCGTCCGCGCTGGCTGGTCGATGTGCCTGGGATGACCCAGGCGATGGCCTTGCACCTCTTCCACCGTGTGCCAGATGATCCGGCCTTGCTGCGCCAGGGTTTCATCGAATACCTGGAGTTAGACAGCGCTACCGCCATCGCCTGCGCAGACAACGCCACCAATCCACGGATTGCCGAGGCTGGTATGCGTGTGCAGGTGCCGGTGCTGCTGATCGCCGCTCGTCAGGATCATATGATGCCCAAGAAGAACGTGGTCTACACCGTTGAGTTGATCCCCAATTGTAAGCTGCAGTGGATCGAGGAGTGTGGCCACTTCCCGATGGTCGAGAAACCAGACGAATACCTGGCCATCCTGCACGATTTTCTGGATTTGGGGCTGGCCTGAGATGATCCGATTGGCGGCGGTGGATAAGGCAGGCCTTGTCCCTACGGGCCTCATTCGCGGTTTTGTAGGGACATCACCTGTGATGTCCGATGCCCTGTCAACAACGGACGAGGCAGGCCTTGTCCCTACGGGTGTGGTTGGTGGCTGGTTGGTGGCGGACGAGGCAGGCCTTCTACGGATGTGGTTGTGGAAGAAGCAAGGCAGTAACGATGTCAGCGATTAGTTACACACCAGAACAGCTTGAACGGCGCAACAACAGCAAATGGACCATTGTCCAGGCGGTGTTGGCGCCCCTACAATTTCTGGCCTTTATCGTCAGTTTTGTGCTGATCGTCCGTTATCTGGTGACTGGCGAAGGCTACATGGCGGCCAACATCAGCGCGCTGATCAAGATCGGCCTGCTGTGGTTGATCACCATCACCGGCATGATCTGGGAAAAAGAGGTGTTTGGCCAATGGTTCCTGGCGCCGCAGTTCTTCTGGGAAGACACTCTCAACGCGGTCGCCATGATTATGCACAATCTCTACTTTGTGGCGCGTGCCCTGGGCTGGTCCGACCGCGCGGTGATGATCGTGATGCTGGTGGCCTACATCAGCTACCTGGTCAACTTTGCCCAGTTCTTCATTCGCGGCCTGCAAGCCCGTAAACAACGCCTGGCCGAACAGGAAGGGGCCCCATCATGACCCGCACCCAAGCCGTTGTAATCCCTGAAGCGGGGGTGGTCGAACTACGCGAGGTTGGCTTGTGCGAGCCTGGCCCCGACGATGTGACCATCCAGACCGTTTACACCTCGATCAGCGCCGGGACCGAGCGCATGCTGCTGGCCGGGCAAATGCCCCACCCGATGCTGCAACTGCCGGTGATCCCCGGCTATGAGACGGTCGGCAAGGTGATCGCGCATGGCGAGAACCTCTCAGACGATTGGCTCGGTCGCTGGGTCTATGTGGGCGGCGCGATGTGCTACGAAGGCATCAACGCGGCCTGGGGCGGCCAGTCCGCTACCATCATCACCCCGGCGGAGCGCGTCATCCACTTGAAGCATATTGAACCGGTACAAGGCGTCTTGCTGGCCTTGAGCGCCACCGCCCTGCACGGCATCGATCTGTTGCAGGTGCAGCCGGGCCAACGCATGCTGGTGATCGGCCAGGGGCCTGTCGGCCAGATTGCCGCCCGCCTGGCGCGGGGAAGGGGGGCCTGGGTGGCGGTTAGTGATCGCAGCGCCAGCCGCCTCGAGCGCGCCGAAGCCGATCGGCTGATCAATGTGGAGGCCGGTGAAACGCTCGCTGAGGCCATCAGCGAGCCGCTTGATTTCATCGTGGAGGCCAGCGGCTCAATGGCCGCCCTCAGCGATGCCCTGATGAAGTTGAAGACCGGCGGCACCATCCTGCTGCTGGGCTATTACCAAACCTTAGAGCTGCCCTATATGCCGCTCTTCTTGAAAGAGGCGCGCTTGCTGACCGCCAAAGAATGGGGACCTGACGATCTTCAGCGCAGCCGTGACTTAATTGCCTCTGGCGACCTTGCTGTCAGCGCCCTGCTGACCCACAGGCTCCCGATTAGCGCAGTCGATGTAGCCTATAAGATCGCCTTGAACGAGATGGACTGCTTGAAACTTATCCTAGAGTGGGGAGACCCAAAGCATGACAGCTAGAATGCTGGCAATCTACGGCAAAGGTGGGATTGGAAAGAGCTTTACCACCTCCAACTTAACGGCGCGTTTGGCCTTTGATGGCTACCGCGTGTTGCAGCTCGGCTGCGATCCGAAGCACGATTCTTGCAACACCATCTTCGATGGCCATTCGCTGCCCACCCTGGGTGAAGTCTGGCGGAGCCATAAAGACAAGGGCACCGACGACACAATGACGGTCGGCGATGTGATCTTCCGTAACGATCTGGCTCCCGGTGTGCCCATCTTTGGCTGCGAGATCGGCGGCCCGGAAGTGGGGCGCGGCTGCGGCGGACAGGGCATTTCACACGGCTTCAAGGTGTTGGAACGCCTCGGCATGGATCGCTGGAACCTGGATTACGTCGTGATGGACTTCTTGGGTGATGTGGTCTGCGGCGGCTTTGCCACCCCGTTGGCCCGTTCGCTGGCCGAAGAGGTGATCATCGTGGTCGGTCATGACCGCCAATCGCTGTATGCGGCCAACAACATCGCCCGCGCCGCCCGCTATTTCCAATCGATGGGCGGGACGACGCAGGTCCTGGGGTTGATCGTCAACCGCGACGATGGCAGCGACACCGTCGATCGTTTTGCCGCCGCCACGGGCCTGCCCATTTTGACCCGCGTGCCGCTCAATCAGCGGGTGCGGGTGCTGGCCGATGCCTGCAAGCTGTCCTTTGAGGTGGAGGAATTCGACCAGATCTTTGGCGATCTAGCGGCACGCATCGCCGCCCGTGAGATTCCGCCCTGCACCGACTACGAGCCGCTCGGCTATGAGGACTTCCTGGCCGTGTTCGATGCAGTCGAGCCAGCCGGAGCGCCCCAAGCGGCCAGCGAAGCTGATCTGTTTGGCGAAGCCCCGGCAGGCCCCAGCCCCTTGTTCATCGACATCCCGCTGGAGCCGGTCCGCCAGGTGGTCGCGGCGAACCCCATCCAGCGCCAGGTGCAAGAGATGATGGAAGCCATCGGTGTGCACGTCACCGACCTGGACGAAGACCGCGAGGATGGCATCACCGTTACCTCGGGGTCGGTTGAAATTCGTATCGGCCAACCGGATGACCTGGATCAGAAGGCGGCCTTTGTCGCCGCGCTGCTGCGCACCGGGCAGGCCTTCTCGTTCATCGATGTGCGCTATGCAGACGCGCCATCATATGCTTAACCGGAGTCTGTATGTCTGAAGACCTATCTCAAGACGCAGTCGATCTGAGCTACCTGAACAGCATCTTGCTGGACAAGATGCGCCTCAAACGCCAGCCGGTCGCCATCAGCTTTTGCCAGGATGGCCCGCCCGAAGGCTATGAGTCGGTGAGAGTGCCCGCCTGTGCCATCGTGCATCTGGCCGAGCAGGGCCGCCGCATCTATGTTGATCGCGGCAATCACGACTGCTGGGTTGGTCAATACCATCTGGGCTTCTTGCCCGACCCTGATTCCTTTATCTCCGACGGAGCCTACCTAACAATGGCACAAGGCTTCTTTACGGAAGAGGGGGCCCGCCGCAATAAACAACAAAGCTACTCGCTCCCCGGCGATAGCATCCAAGCGCTTGCAGCGGCTCCCTTGCCTGATGTGCCAGCCGGCACCCCGGTCGATCTGTTGATCTGCATTTGCAACGCTCAACAGGCCATGCAGATCGCCGGAGCGGCCTCGGTGCGCAGCGGCGAATTCCCTCATGGCGAGCTGGGCCCCTCGGCCTGCTCCTCGATGTTTGCCGCGCCCTGGCATCTCGATAACAGTGTGTTCACCCCCGGTGATGGTGGTGGGCGTGGCTTCAATAAGGTGGCCTCCGGCGAACTCTTCGTCGCGATCCCCCGACGCCACTTCCGCTATATCATCGAGTTGATTGAGAACTTTCGCATTGATCCGCATAAGATGCGCGAGGTCATCATGCCTTCGCACGCACCGGATTATGAGAATTAATCCATGTTCACCATGACTCGACCGTTGAAGCAGCCCCTCACAGGGGCGGCAAACCATGCGGCCAGTCTATGAATAAGATCGGAGCAAAACATGTTTGGTGGTGAGTTCCCTATATCTGGCATTACCCTCTGCTACGGACCCCTGGTCCTGACGATCCTGGGCTTTATCGCCTTTGCCTGGCTGACCGACCTGGACGCCCGGCGGCCCTACCTGCGTGAGATGGATCTGCGCGACGATGAAGAGCGCCTAGGCGAGGACCCCGCGCCCCGGGTGATCGAACAGCCGATTGAAGCGGAGACGCCCACCGGCACCAAGGTGGTTATCCGCCCGCCCGAAAATGCGTAACAAAGGCAGCCCCTCCACCCTAAGGTCCAAAGAGCCTCAGGCGTGGGGGGTGCCGAAACGACCATCAAGTGACATATGGATAAACCATGACTGATTCACGACCCTGTCAACTCCATCCGCAATCGATGTGCCCGGCCTTCGGGTCGCTGCGCGTGCTGACCCGCCTGGAAGGCTCACACCCCGTTATGGCGACCGACACCGGCTGCCTGTACGGCCTGACCTTTGTGACCCACTTCTACGGCGCACGAAAATCGATCTTGGCCGCCCACCTGGGCACGGCGGAATTGATGGCGGGGGAGGTGGTCGAAAACACCCGCGCCGCGATTGAGGTGGCCGCACAAGAACCAGGCTGCCAGTTGATCCCGGTGGTCTCGCTGTGTGTGGCTGAGACTGCTGGCCTACCCGAAGAGATGCTGCCCACCCGCGTCGGTGACGCAGAAGTCGTGCTGGTGCGTGTCCCTGCCTATGCCATCCATTCCCATCCAGAAGCCAAAGATGTGGCCTTGGCGGCCCTCTTGCGGCGGCTGGGGGAGCCGGAGGGCGGCGAGCGCGACGCCAAGACGGTCGTGCTGCTGGGCGAGGTCTTCCCGGCGGACCCGCTGGCGATCGATGGCCTGCTGCGCCGCATCGGTGTGGAAGCGACCATCGCGCTGCCAGGCCGTTCCATCGACGATATGAAGCGGGCCGCACGGGCCGGGGCGCTAGCGCCGCTGCATCCCTTCTACAAAGAGACAATGGCCGCCTTCCGTAGCTGGGATATCCCGATTGTGGGGGGTGCCCCGGTCGGCATGAGCGGGACCGTCTCCTGGCTCAAGGCGATTGGCTCGCTGCTCCGGCTCGATCTGGAGCAGGTCAATCGGGTAGCCGAGGAAGAGCGGGCTCAGGCGGAAGCGATCATCAAGGCGCAGCCGCTCGCTGGCCGCGTGATCGTCTCTGGCTATGAAGGTACCGAGCTGGCCTATGCCCGTTTGCTGGCCGAGGCGGGGGCCGAGGTGCCCTATGTCTCCACCTCCATCGCAGCGGACCCGCTGACCCTGCCCGATGAGATGTGGCTGCGCAACAACGGCACCAAAGAGATCGTCTATCGCAAATCGCTGGAAGACGACGTCGCCGCCCTGGATAAATACCCACCCGACCTGGTGCTGGGGACCACCCCCTTCTGCGCCATCGCCAAAGAGCGTGGCATTCCAGCGGTTTACTTCACCAATCAATTGGCCTCGCGTCCGCTCTTCCTGAGCGGCGGCATGGCCGCGACAATAGGCTTCATCCAACAGATGATCAACCGCAGCGAGCGCTATGAGTGGATCCAGACCTTCTTCGAGGAAGAGGACTTCGTAGATCAAGGTGAGGTGCCTCTTGGCTAACATCGTCCGCGATCTGGCTGATAGCAGCAGCTATTGGGCGGCTGTGTGGACCATCTGCCCGCTGCCCGATGTACATGCCATCTGCGATGCGCCGATTGGCTGCTTCAATCTGGTGGCCACCGCCGTACCGGATTACACCGACGCCATCCCGCACATCGAGAACATCACCCCCTCGGTCATCACCGAGGCCGAGGTAGGGGAGGGGACCGCTGCGGCGGTCAAGCGCACCTATGAAAATCTGCGCGATGAGGGTTATCTGGAGGGCAAACGCCTGATTGTTATTTCCACCGCCGAGAGCGAGATGATCGGCTCAGACCTGGCTGACCTAGTGGGTCAGTTGGGGGAAGGCAGCACCTTCTTCCACAGCGAGTCGCTCAGTGATGATGAATGGCTGGGCCGCGATCGGGTGTTGCAATGGCTGTGGGAGACCTACGGCGCTGAACCCGCCGCAGCGCTCCAGGTGGAGCCGGGCCTGGTCAACATCATCGGCCCGACGTATGGCTGCTTTAACTCCCCCTCCGATCTGCTAGAGGTCAAACGCCTGATCGAAGGGGCAGGGGGGCGGGTTAATCTGGTTTTCCCCTTCGAGAGCCGCCTGGCCGAGATCGCTGACCTTGCGCGGGGGCAAGTCAATGTGCTGCTCTACAAGGAGTTTGGCCATCGCCTGGCCCCCAGCCTGGGCCAACCCTGGCTGCACGCACCAATCGGGATGCGCAGCACCACCCACTTCATCCGCCAACTGGGTGAGTGGCTGGGCACCAGCGATCAGGCGGCGGCCTTCATCCGGCAGGAGAAAGCCAGCACCCTCCAAGCGGTCTGGGATTTGTGGAAAGGACCGCAAGGCGACTGGTTCCCCACCACCTCGATTGGCCTGGCCGGATCACGCACCTATGTCGAGGGGCTGGCCGATTATCTGGGTGAGGAATTGGGCATGCCGATTGCCTTCACCGCGCCGCGTCCGCGCCAACCAGGCGATCTGGACAATATTGGCGTGCGCAGTTTGCTGCACGCAGGCGCACCGAGCTTTGTATTTGGCTCGATTAATGAGAAGATCTATTTGAGTGAGGCCGGTGCCCGCCAGACGCACTATATTCCGGCGGCCTTCCCAGGCCCCATTGTGCGGCGCGCCACCGGGACACCCTTCATGGGCTATCGCGGCACGGTCTATGTCATTCAGGAGATCATCAACCGCCTGTACGAATCGCTCTATACCTTCCTGCCACTCGATAGTGGTTACAGTCAGGGTGGGGCCAGCACCCAGCCGGGTAACCTGCCCTGGACGGATGAGGCCAAAGCCACCCTGGATGAGGCGGTCGCTAAGCTGCCCTTCCTGGCACAGATCTCGGCCAGCCGTGAGCTGCAGATGCGCGTCGAATCGGAAGCGCGCGCGCGTGGCGAGGTCGAGGTCAGCGCTGATCTGGCTGCGGAAATCCTGGCCAGCCGGAATGGTGGGTAAACAGCCCCCACTGGCGCGCCGGAAAAATGGATTGTTTAGTTTGGTGAGATCACGTTTATGAAACTGGTGTTTCGACCGATGCAATGGCTCGTCCGGCAGAGCAACAAGACCGCCTCCACCGCGGCCAATCCGCTGCTGCGCTGGCTCAACCCCAGCTCAGAAGTGGGCTGGTGGCTGCGCGTGCTGCGCCTGGGCCTGATCCAGTTTGGGGTAGGGCTGTCCATCGCGCCGATTTCAGGAACACTCAATCGCGTCCTGATCACCGATCTGCAAATCCCGGCGGTGGCGGTCGCTTTCCTGATCGCCTTGCATTATTTCATCTCGCCGGTCCGCGTGATGATCGGCTATCGCTCGGATCAAGAGCGCTCGTTGGGCAAATGGCGCACACCCTACATTGTGCTTGGTGTGATGCTGGCCTTTGGTGGGCTGGCGACTGCCCCCTTCGCGTTGATCCTGCTTAGCGGCGAGGGCATCATTGGCTTCTGGCCTGCCATGCTGATCTGCACGGCCATCTTCCTGGTTTACGGCGCCGGGGTCAACATCCTGGAGACAATCTACCTGGCGCTGATCAGCGACATCACGCCGCCGGAGAAGCGCGGCAAGGTGATCTCGGTGTTGTGGGTCATGCTGATTATGGGCACCATCGTCAGTGCGGTGGTGGTCAGCGGCTTGCTGATCGATTATTCACACCAGCTTTTTATCCAGGTGATGCAAGGCTCAGGCCTGATCTTTGTGCTGCTGACCGTAATCGCGCTGTGGCGTGCGGAGCGCCTGCGCCCGGATGGCAGCATCATCTCCGACCTGGAGACGGTGCGGGTGCGCCTCTCTTTGTGGGAGTCTCTTGGGAAGTTGAGCGGACAGAAGATTCTACATGGTCTGTTCGCTATCATCTTTATAGCGACGATGGCATTCGCCACGCATGACGTTTTGCTTGAACCCTACGGCGGACAGGTCTTGGGTATGAGCGTCTCTGCAACCATGTCGCTAACCGCCCTCTGGGGCGTCATGACGATCGTAGGTGTGGTATCCGGCGGCCTTCTCTTGTGGCGACAAACGCCGCCAGTCGTGTTAATCGGTATCGGTTGTGTGGTTGGGCTGCTGGGTTTCGGCGTGATCAGCGTCGCCAGCGACATCGCTCTGGTTGGGCCGTTCCGGCTGGGGGTGGGCTTCATCAGCCTGGGTAGGGGCCTCTTCCTGGTCGGCAGCATCATCCTGGTCATGTCCCTGACCGACATCAGCCATGCTGGTTTGTTCCTGGGTGTGTGGGGCATTGTCCAGGCCCTGGCCCAGGGTTTCGGCGTGATCGGCGGTGGCCTGATGCGCGACCTCGCGCAGTGGTTCACCGGCAACGTCGTGATCGGCTATACCGCAGTTTATGCAACATCGCTGCTTTTGCTAGCAGCAGTCGTTTTTCTCTTACTCTTCCGCCTGGGGCGTCAACTGCAAGTCGACGAGATCCGTATGCCATGGGATGGCGTATCAGAAATCCCGGCGGACCAACTGACGTTCTGATCCAAAGGAAGGATTGTTATGTCATCGAAGCGTCGTTTGCTCGCTAATCTATTCCGCCTCACCCTGTTGAGTGCTTTCCTGTTGGTTCTGGTCGGGTGTATGCCTGACCCACAACCCACCGTCGAAGACTTCGAACGGACCATCAACAGCACCGACGTCACAGCGTCGTTGCAGTATGTGCAGGTGCGGGAACGTGGTCCGATTTACGAGATCGCCATGACCGTTCCGGATGACTGGGTGGGCAGCTTTGAGATCGAGGGCACCGGCAACCAGCTACTTTTCAACTACCTGGTTGATGGCGATATTCCGGCCCTGATCTTCTTTGTCGAAGCGCTGTCGGAAGAGCAGTACTGGGAGCAGATCGGGAGCTATCCAGGCGATTACACCAACGTAGTCTTCACCGACGATACCTATTTTGTCTATCGCCTCCCGGTGGATCCGGTCTTCGCCACCCTCGATGAGGAGCTGTATGCAGGCTTCAGCGAGCAGGTGCCCACTGCCATGAGCAGCTTCAGCATCGAGCGCGTTGATAGCATGCTGATGATGCCTTAGCACGGCGGATTTGCCGTTCCCCTAGGCAGTAGCAGCGGTCGCCTTGTTGCGCCGCTGAGTGAAGAAAGAGAGAGTGCTATGTTATTTGCCGATTTCTGGGATGTTGTTTTGAGCCTGAACTTCCTGGTGACCTTTGGCCTGGTCATGCTGCCCTTCCTGGGCGTCGCCGCCAGCATTGTGATCATCTGGGAGCAGAACCGCGATCACGCCAAGCGCGTGGTCAAAGAGATGGAAGCCAAACGGAAATAGCGCCCAGGCGCTGTTCCCCCCAACCCCGCCAACGCGCGGGGTTTTTTGTTGGCGGCCCGCCTTGTCCCTACGGGTCTAATTTGCGCCATTGTAGGGACAACGCCTGCGTTGTCCGATAACCCACCTGCGGACGAGGCAGGCCTCGTCCCTACGGATACAATAACCCGTCTGTAGGGACAACGCGCGATAGCGGCCTGCGTTGTCCATTGTCCTACCTGCGGACGAGGCGCGATAGCGGCAGGCCTCGTCCCTATGGGTCTAATTTGCGTCGCTGTAGGGACAACGCCCGCGTTGTCCGATAACCCACCGCCAGCGGACGAGGCAGGCCTCATCCCTACGGGTCTAATTTGCGGCGTTGTAGGGGGACATCGCGCGATAGCGGCCTGTGATGTCCGTTGTCCATTGTCCTACCTGCGGATGAGGCAGGCCTCATCCCTACGGACGCAATTTGCGACATTGTAGGGACAACGCCTGCGTTGTCCAGATGACCTGCCCCACCTGCGGACGAGGCGCGATAGCGGCAGGCCTCATCCCTACGGATTTGATTTGCGCCATTGTAGGGACAACGCCCGCGTTGTCCGATAACCCACCGCCTGCGGACAAGGCAGGCCTTGTCCCTACGGATGCAATTTGCGGCGGTGTGGGAAGGCGTGCTAAAAGCGCGCTGAGTATAGCAGTAGACCCGATCATTGGCTGGTCTGCCTTTCTACCGCCACCCTCTTGGCGAGCCCTG
>JAADYZ010000386.1 GCA_010092775.1 Chloroflexota bacterium | reverse complement strand
GGGCGCCGCCTTGCAACGCCCCTTATGGGCCAGCACCAGCACCAAGAATCCAGACTATCCTGATACGTTGTATGTCGATAAGCTGATAGGACCGCACACAGTAAACACCGCCCCACCCAAGACCATCGATGCCTTTGTCGACCATGGCAGCGTGGCGGTGACCATCGAAGCTGGCATTGATGAAGCCGTGCAAGTCTTCACCGATCTAGAGCAGACGGGTGTTGACATGACCAAGGTGACCGATCAGCTTCTGACCGAAGGCGTGGACAAGTTCGCCACAGCATTCAACGAACTGATCGCTGCGATCGAAGAGAAGTGCAAAGTCATCGCTGCCTAGCACCTACTGCATCGTAGCTGATAGGGCTGACCGGCACGCCAAGTCTAGCTTCGGTCAGCTCTTTTCGATTCAATGGGGGATCTGGATGATTGAACGGATTGTTTCGCTGGAGCCGAGCATTACACGCACCCTGATCGACTTGGAGCAGCGCAAGAAGCTAGTCGGCGTGAGCCCCTACTGTAGCCGTGTGGCCGACGTTGCAGGAATCGCTGAGGTAGAAAGCACCTGGTCTGTGGACGCAGCGACGGTCGCAGCTCTGGAACCGGACCTCGTGATAGGAGGGGTGCCCTTTGGTGCAGGCAAGGTTGACGACCTGCTGCGCGCGGGTTTGCAGGTACTGTGCCTCAATCCAAAGTCGCTGACAGACGTCCATCGGGCTATCACACTGATTGGTGCAGTGAGCGGGGCAGCGGATGCCGCTCTGAGGCAGATTGCGGCGATGAAAGAGAGGCTGGCTGAACGGGCGGCAGACGCTGCCCAGTCGGGGTGGTTGCCTCGCGTCTATGTTGAGATTTGGCCGAAACCGATGATGACGGCCACGTGGTGGGGCAAGGAGATTGTGGAGGCACTGGGCGCCGAGTTCGTTCCGGGTGAGCCTCAGCAGCAGCTTGATGATGAGCGTCTATTTGACATCGACCCTGACGTCATCATCGCAGCCTGGGCGGGCGCAGCCCAAATCAACACCGACCGTATCATCAAGCGTGCCGGTTGGGACCGATTAACCGCCGTTCAGAATGGGCGGGTCCACGCGGTCGATGAGGTCATGATAAACGCCCCCGGCACAAACCTGGGGGCGGGCATCGACGCGCTCTATCGAACGATCTGGTTAGGATGATTTGTAGATCGACTGGAGAATGGCCTTGAGTTGGCTGTTGACGGTCCAGATCTGGTGTTGGCGCTGTGCAGGGATAATCAACACATCGCCGGGCTTCACATCTGCCACGTCGCCGCCCGCACGAACCGTCGCTTCGCCCTCGATAACGGTCAGCATGGTCTCTTGCGGAATCTCGCGTTTTCCGGTGTCTCCGCGCTTGTCCAGAAAGATCATCATAGCAGCAGTGCGGTTGCCACTGCGCACCGGAATGTAGAAGGCGTTAGCGCCACCCTCTAAGGGCTGAAGTTCGTCTTGTTCGAAGCGTGTCAACTCCATTGTTGTCGCGTGTCTCCTTGGTTGGTGGTGTTAGGTGTCGCCGCGTGATCTGGCGACAGAATGCCTATGGAATCAGACCTGCACGGCCTGGAAAATGCCTGAACTGATGATCAACAAGACAATCGTCAGGAGGGCCAAAGCGGCCAGATACAAGCTGTTGATGACCAAACCTTGGCGAGCTCGTCGCAGCATATCCTCATCAGGATTGCGCTGACGGCGCATATCGGACTGGGCAGCGTAGCCCAAAAAAGCGCCGATGGCGCTGGTCACCAGGGCGAGATAGACGATGTTGCCGAAGGGCCGTAGTGCTTCAATCGGTAGGAGGCCGATGATAAATGAGACGGCCACAATAACAGATGAGATGATGGCGAGACCATAACTCAAGTCCGCAAACAATTCGGGGTCTGGTCGACCAGATTGTTGGGTTGACACCTATCGCCCTCGCTTCCGTGCTGCGGCCTGATTTGCTGGAGACTTCCAAGAACTGCTCTGTATGATAGCATAGCGCGGTCCCTGGCGAAACACCACCAGCGACTAGCCGCCCTGCTGATTGTGCTGCCAAACGGCGATCTGCCCTTGGGCGCTGCGATAGCCATATTCGATTAGCTGTTGGACGGCGGCGGGTTCAAAGCCCCGGACTGCACCTACCGGCGGCTGAATCAGTACGTTGGCGATGTTCTCAATGCGTTGTCGCTCCGATGCGCTTTGCAGAGCCTGGGCACGCAAAATCACCTCGAACAGGTCGGGGGGGGTGCGGGGCGAGCCAAAGGGCGGCGTTTGGCTGAGGGTGAAACCCAGGCCCTTGGGGCTCATCGAAAGCTTCAGAGTCGTCAAGTTGTCCTCTGTGGGCACCACATCCACACCAATCACGTCGGCACCTTCGACGCGCTGATTCATCACGTCGACGGGCACATTGTTGAGGATGCCACCGGTTGCCAGCAGGCGCGATCCGACGCGAACGGGTGGAAAAATCCCCGGCACAGTCAGACTGGCACGCACATAGGTTGCCAAAGGTCCTGTGTCGCAGACCACCTCCGCTGCTTTGTTCAAGTCCGTAACCGTACAGTAGAAAGGCACCCACAGGTCTTCAATGTTGAGATTGCCGAAGGTGCGCTGCACCAGTTGATCGAGCGTGGAGGTATCTGCAAGGGAAGCGCTTGAGGCGTTGAAACGTAAGAAGGCATTGGCTTGCTGTGCGAAGTAGGCGGCTTGTTGGCGCAGCAGAGCGCTATCCATGCCCAGCGCGTAAGCCGCACCAATCAGCGCGCCCGTACCCGTACCGCCAATGTAATCGGGGCGCAGACCGGCTTCTTCCAACGCCAGGATCACCCCGACATGCGCGATGCCTCGCAGGCCTCCGCCTCCCCCCAGAACCAGACCAACCGCTTCACCGGCCAGAAAGCGAGATAGCCGCTGGAAGTCGCCGGGATCATGGGAGACGATATGATGATGATGAATGAGCAAGCGCTGGTTGAGCCAGTCTTGGGTGCCCTGCGGGATACGGTCGCGCGACGGATGCACGAGAACCAGTTCGCGACCCGTCGCAATGCGTTCGATCTCTGGCCGATAGAGGCGCTGCTCAATTTGACCCAGGTTGGCCGGGGCATCCCCACGAGCAACGATCAAGATGCGGTCGGCTTGGCTAAGGCAGCGCCGCGTCCAGGCGTCCAAGCTGGCAGTCGCCTCGAACACCAAAAAGCGGTAGGTGGTCTCTAACTCACCAAGCCACCACAAGGTGGTATTGACGGGACCATCGTCGTCACCTGAAGTCATCCCGACATTGGATTGTAGTTCTTTGAAGGTCTCTTCGTTGAGGCGTAGGACTTTGCCAAAGCTCTCCAGGGCGGTCACGAGCTGCTCGGTGAAACTATCTGCATCGATTTCGCCGTCAGCGGGCACAACCGCCAGCGAGACAAGTTTGTTCTTGATGACATGTTTGCTGGCCGATTCCTGGGCACGGCTGACCATCTGGCGGGTGATGTTCATCATCACCTTGGGCTGTTCAGCCATCAGATGGTTAACGCCAACGCGACCCAAGCGCACCAATTCCGTTTCGCGAATAGCATAGACGGTGGCCGAACGAGGCGCATCGGTGAGGATGGCCATCTCGCCCAGGATTTCGCCACGCCCCAGTTCGCGGATAATGCGTTCGTTGCCCTCGTCATCCTCCAGAACGATCCGCAGCCGACCATTGATGACAACATACAGGCCATCACCCGGATCACCTTGGTAGAAAAGCACCTCGCCCCAAGCTAAGTAGACCCACTCCAACTGTGATTCAATGGCGTAGATCTCATCTTGGCGCAGCCAGGCTGGGGCATCACCGCGCACCCGCCGCAAGCTGTTATCAGTCTTATCAGAATAGATCGAGTCAATTGGTTGCTTGGCGACGTCTTCAAAGGCAGCTTTGACGTCTTCAACGTCCAGACCCAGTGCTGCGCGGATGTTTGGCACATCGCGATAGGAGAAGGTGTACTTGCGGCCAATCAAACGGGCTAGAGCAGCCAACACCTTGGGATCATCGGGCAAGTCAGGGCCCCAGATCGGCGCGTAGCGCTCTAAATCCATGATCGTGATGCGGTAGTCTGCATCCGCTTTGATCTTCATGATCTGCCAGTAGTCCATCCCCGTGACAGAGAGAGGGCGCTGTTCCAGGATGGCCCAGAGCGCTTGCTGTGCCTGCTCTATCATGTAGATGGTACGACCTTCAATCTGGAGCAGTTCACGCGTTGCTCGGCGACCAATCAGGCCACTACCTAGAATCTCTTCGCGCGAAAACAGTTGATCGGAATCTGAAGGATTGGATGGATCCATCGTTGGCCTCTTCCTTGGCTTGCGTCGCCTGGCCTGCGACAAACGTGCGATGCTGTTCAGGCCAGGTTGGCGGTGCAGATGCGCAGGTGGTCCGAGTATACTATGTGGCCGTGACCCTGTACAGAAGAAGATGCTATGCCTGAGCCAAGTTCCGAAGCGCCGTCCAAAACAACCCAGACCGCACGCACGGAGCGCCTGCAGCGGAGCATCCGTTTCTTGGGTGCGGCTATCATCCGGCTTGAGGAGCGGGTAGCACGCTGGTCGAATATCCGGCTGGCGATCATCCTGGTCGGGCTGCCCCTCGCGGTGATCGCCGCATTCGCGCTGCCAGGCTGGCCAGCCTGGCTGGTGGCAGGATTGGTCGTGCTGGCCTTTGCCAGTGCGGTGGTCATCCATCGGCGGTTCCAGGCCAGTGTAGATCGGCACCACATCTGGCGCGAGATTAAACGGCTTCACCTGGCGCGTAGCCAACTGGACTGGACGATCCTTCCTCCACAACGCAATGATCTGAACGGACTTGATCATTTCATCGCCAGGGACCTTGACCTCGCACGGCTCCACCGTCTAATCGATACCTGCTCAATGGAGGCGGGAAGTCAGCGCTTGTTCGATTGGCTGCTGGCAGAACAGCCCGACCTGACTGTGATTCGCCATCGCCAGGCGATGGTGGCTGAACTGCGTCCGCTACAGATGCTGCGCGATCGTCTCACATTGGCGGCACGCCTTGGCAGCGATGAGTGGTCGAAGCGCCTGGACCTCAGCAGGCTGCGCGAGTGGCTGAGCAACCTCACACCATCGCCGCTTTTTCGAGTCGTGCTGGTTTTGCTGCTAGGCCTATCTATCGCAAACCTGAGTTTGTTTGTAGCTGCGTCGCTGTTGGGCTGGGGGCCTGTCTGGCTGATCTCGCTGGCGCTGTACGTGACGCTCTTTTTCGGCCAGTGGCAGATGATCCGGCGCTTGTTCAACGAGGCTCTGGACCTATCTGATTTGCTGCGGGTCTTCGCGGCGGTAACCGAATTGCTGGAGACGCGAGACTTCAGCGACCAACCCAATCTCCAGCGTCTGCTCGAACCGATTCAACAGGACCGGCCCAGCCGGCTGCTTAAGCAGGTCTCGTGGATTGCAGGTGGCGCCAGCCTACAGCGCAATCCCTACCTGTGGATCGTCATCAATGTTCTAGTGCCCTGGGACTACATCTTCATGGCACTGCTGCTGCGCCTAAAGCGTCAGCTTGCAGGCTCCCTACCTCAGTGGATGGAGGTCTGGACCGAGGTCGAGGCGCTGAGCGCGCTGGCGTCTGTCTCCGACAATCATCCTGAGGTGAGCGTCCCGACGGTGAGCGAAGAATCCGAAGGTCTGTTTGAGGCAATTCAGATCGGCCACCCTCTGATCGAGGGAAGCCACAGGGTCTGTAACAGCATCCGCTTTGAGCAGGCCGGCGATCTCGTGATCTTGACTGGATCGAACATGTCTGGAAAAAGCTCCTTCTTGCGGACGCTTGGCAGCAATTTGGCCTTGGCGTTTGCTGGCGGGCCAGTGTTTGCAGAGCGACTACAAACTCGACCGCTGCGACTCTATACGGCTATCCGCATCACCGACTCGCTCGAAAGTGGCATGTCCTACTTCTATGCTGAAGTCCATCGCTTGAAGGGGCTGCTGGACCAGCTCCAAGCCGATGATGCGCCGCCCCTATTCTTTTTGGTCGATGAGATCTTTCGGGGGACCAATAACCGCGAACGCTTGATCGGCAGTCAAGCCTACATTCAAGCATTACGCGGGAAGCATGGGGTAGGCATCATCGCAACGCATGATCTAGAATTGGTCAGGTTAGCTGATGACGACCCGGCAATCCGCAACATGCACTTCACCGAACACATTGAAGGCGATCGCATGGCATTCGACTATCGACTGCGATCAGGACCGAGCCCGACCACTAACGCCCTGGTGATCATGCAGATGGCGGGCCTACCGGTTCAGATCGCTGATATAGAGGAAGCGACCTGATGCGCAGGCAAGCGGCCTGGCGATTGATTGGCCTGGCAGCCCTGCTCCTGGTGGGCTTCGCGCTGCGCCTCTATCGCCTTGAGGCGCAGCCCTTGAGCGGCGACGAAGCCTACAGTGTCGTGGTGTGGACGCAAACACCGCCAGCCGAGCTGCTCAGCTCGATCGCACTGGCGACAACCGAACCGCACCCGCCGCTGGCCCTGCTGCTGTCTCTTATACACATCT